>CACZOS010000025.1 GCA_902782815.1 uncultured Lachnospiraceae bacterium
CATTTTTATGAGGAAGAAGCTGCATATCGCAGACTGCTTTCCTATCCGCCCTGGTCCCATCTTCTTGTACTTCTGGTTCAGAGCGGTGAGGAAAACCAGGCTGCACTGGCGGTCCAGAGAATCCAGAAGATGATCACACAGAGCCAGAAGGGGATGGACAGGCCGGTCACTCTGCTCAATCCGGGAAAGGCCTCCCTCTCCAAACTGAAGGACAGCTACCGGCAGGTGCTCTATCTGAAGCATGAAGAAGGGGAGAGGCTCCTGGATCTGAAGGAAAGACTTGAACCGGTGCTGGACAGCCACCCGCTTTTTGCGGGGGTCAGTGTCCAATTTGATTTCGATCCCATGCAGACCTATTGAGAAATCGGTCTTTACGCGGAAATGGCCGGATGATATAATAATATGGTTGCACAGGCAGATATGGGAGATCTGCCTGCGGCAGAGATAAAGCAGAAAACAGTGAGATAAAATATAGGAGGAAAATATGGCAATTCGACAGATTCGTACCATCGGTGAAGAGTGTTTGGGAAAGGTCTGCAAACCGGTGAAGGAGATGAATGACCGGATGAGGACCCTGATCGGGGATATGTGGGACACCATGTATGAGGCAAGAGGTGTGGGACTGGCCGCGCCCCAGGTCGGTGTACTGCGGCGGATCTGTGTCATTGATGTCATGGATGAAGATCCCATTGTCCTGATCAATCCGGAGATCATTGAAATGTCCGGGGAACAGACGGATGATGAGGGCTGCCTCAGCGTGCCCGGAAAAGTGGCTTCCGTAACCAGGGCAGAATATGTGAAGGTGAAATCCCTGGATATGGATATGAATCCGGTGATCATCGAAGGAGAAGGGCTCCGCGCAAGGGCCATCCAGCATGAGATGGATCATCTGGAGGGTATCCTTTACGGGGAGAAGGCAAACGAGCCTTATCGTGATCTGGATGAGGATGAGGATTTCATGGATGAGGAGTATATAGAAGAATGAGAGTCGTATTTATGGGAACGCCGGATTTTTCCGTGCCCACCCTTGAAGCATTGATCACGGGACATGAGATTATCGCTGTGGTGACCCAGCCGGATAAGCCTAAGGGAAGAGGAAAAGCGATGCAGTTTCCTCCGGTAAAGAGTGCGGCTCTGGCCCATGATCTCCCGGTCTTTCAGCCGGTCAGGGTCAGGGATCCGGAGTTTATTGACACATTGCGGTCCATGGATCCGGATGTTATCGTTGTGGTTGCCTTCGGCCAGATTCTTCCGGAGAGCATACTCAGCCTTCCCCGTTACGGATGCATAAACGTT
Source organism: uncultured Lachnospiraceae bacterium (assembly GCA_902782815.1). Classification (GTDB taxonomy): domain Bacteria; phylum Bacillota; class Clostridia; order Lachnospirales; family Lachnospiraceae; genus Anaerobutyricum. The sequence goes on from CACZOS010000025.1 coordinate 1,297, forward strand.
CATGCTTCCCTGCTTCCCAAATACCGGGGGGCTGCCCCCATTCAGTGGGCCATCATCAACGGGGAGAAGGAAACCGGGGTGACCATTATGTACATGGAGAAGGGCCTGGATACAGGGGATATGATCGCGAAGGCATCCATTCCCATCGATTCCCGTGAAACCGGGGAGAGCCTGCATGATAAGCTTTCTGTCCTGGGAGGACCCCTGATCCTTGAAGTACTGGACCAGATCGGAAAAGGGGTCATCCACCGGGAAAAGCAGGATGACAGCTTAAGCACTTACGCAGGCATGCTCAGCAAGGAACTGGGAAAGATCGACTGGGATAAGGACGCTGTCTCCATCGAGAGACTGATCCGGGGACTGAACTCCTGGCCCAGCGCCTATACCTTCCTGGGAGAGAGAACCTTAAAGATCTGGATGGCCGAAGTGGTTGAAGGAAAGAAAGAAATGATTCCCGGAACGGTGATCGGAACGGACAAGGATTCCTTTACCGTACAGACCGGAAAGGGAGGACTGCGTATCCTGGAGGTTCAGCTGCAGGGAAAAAAACGTATGCCTGTTCAGGCATTTCTTTTGGGCTATCCCATGAAAAACGGGATGACCCTGGGGGACTGATATGGAAGAATCCTTAAAAAAACGGGCTGAGGTCAGAGCCATGGCCCTGGATACCCTGGTGGATATGGAACGCAGCGGGAAATTGTCCCACCTGGCCCTGGGAGATACTCTGATGAGAAATCAGTTCATTTCCAGACAGGACAGGGCATTTTATACCCACCTTTGCCAGGGAGTGACCGAGCGCAGGATAACGCTGGATTATATGCTTGATCATCTGTCCAGGATGCCCATGCGCAAATGTAAACCGCTTATCCGTAATCTGCTGCGCATGGCGGCTTATCAGATCCTCTATATGGAGGTTCCGGACGCGGCAGCCTGCAACGAGGCAGCCAAGCTGGCCAAAAAAAGAGGTTTCGGCAATCTGTCGGGTTTTGTCAACGGCGTTCTCCGAAACCTGGTCCGACAGAAGGATTCCATTCCCTTGCCCGACCGGGAAAACAGTCCTATTGCCTTCCTTTCTGTCAAATATTCCATGCCGGAATGGATTGTCTCCCTGTTAAGGGATCAGTATGGAGAGGAAGCCTGTGAGCAGATCCTGGCCTCCTTCCTGGAGGTGAGGCCCCTCACCATACGGACCAATCTCTCCCGGATCTCACCGGAGGGATTGAAACAAAGGCTTACGGCTGAGGAGGTGCGTGTGGAAAATGCGCCTTATCTTCCTTACGCCTTTTATCTTTATGATTACAATTATCTGGGTAAGATCCCTTCATTCCGGGATGGCCTTTTCGCGGTTCAGGATGTCAGCTCCATGCTTCCTGTGTCCGTGGCGGATATCCGGGAAGACGACCTGATCCTTGACCTTTGCGCGGCGCCGGGAGGTAAAACCTTTCATGCGGCGGACCGGCTGGGTCCGGAAGGTAAGGTAATCTCAAGGGATCTGACAGAAAATAAGATAGATTATATTAAAGAAAATCAGGATAGAATGCAATATAATCAGCTGGTAATCCAGCAGTGGGATGCCCTTGTCCCCGACCCGGAGCTTTTCGGTAAGGCCGATCTGGTCCTGGCTGACCTGCCCTGCAGTGGTCTGGGGATCATGGGAAGGAAAAATGATATCAAATACCATATGAACAAAGAGAGCCTTGCTTCTCTTGTGGATCTGCAGCGGTCGATCCTGTCCGTGGCCTGGCGATATGTCAGACCAGGCGGACAGCTGATCTATTCCACCTGCACACTCAACAGAGAAGAGAACCTGGGCAATTTCCGCTGGATCAGGGAAAATACGCCTCTTATGCCGGTTTCCATGGAGGAACGGCTTCCCCGGGAACTCAGGGGGAGGACCGGAGAAGAAGGCTATCTTCAGCTGATACCCGGAAGGGACCGGTGTGACGGCTTTTTCTTTTCAAAATTTATCCGATCGGATTCTTGAACAATAAGGGGAATCGAATGACACAATGGCATGATCTGCGATCACTGACCCTGGAAGAACTGACCCGGGCAGTGGTCCGGGCGGGAGATAAAAAATACCGCGCGAAACAAATCTACGGATGGGTACACCGGAAACTGGTCCGGACCCCCGGGGAGATGAAAAATGTTCCTTCCAGGCTCAAGGATGACCTGCTTAAGGATTATCCCCTGCATGGTGTGACCGAACTGAAAGTGCTGACCTCTTCCCTTGACGGAACCATGAAATTCCTCTTCCGTCTCCATGACGGAAATGTGATCGAGAGTGTATTGATGAGATATAAACATGGGAATTCCGTTTGCATTTCTTCCCAGGCTGGCTGTCGTATGGGCTGCCGTTTCTGTGCCTCTACCCTGCTGGGACTGGCCAGGAACCTTACGCCGGGGGAGATGCTGGACCAGATTTATGCCATTCAGCATATCATCGGTGAGCGGATCTCCAATGTGGTGGTGATGGGAACCGGTGAGCCTTTCGACAATTATGACAGTTTGTCCAGAATGATCCGGATCCTCTGTGATCCTGAGGGGCTGAATATCGGGCACCGCAGCATAACGGTCTCCACATGCGGGATCGTTCCCATGATCCGGCGGTTTGCCGATGAACATCCCCAGATCACCCTGGCCATCTCCCTGCACGCTTCCAATGATGTGACCAGAAAAGAACTGATGCCTGTGGCAAACCGTTACGATCTGGATCAGCTGATGGAAGCGGCGCAGTATTATGTTGACCGGACAAGAAGACGGATCACCTTTGAATACAGTCTGGTCAAAGGGGTGAATGACGGAAGGAGGCAGGCGGAGGAGCTGAGTGACCTGGTCAGGGGGCTGAACTGCCATATCAACCTGATCCCTGTCAATCCTGTTGAGGAAAGGGACTACAGTCAGGCTGAACCGGCGGATGTCGCGGCCTTCAAACATATCCTGGAGGAAAGACATATCCAGGTGACGGTCCGCCGTGAGATGGGCAGAGATATCAGTGCTGCCTGCGGGCAGCTGAGGAAAGGCTATACGGAAAGGAATGGTGAGAAATGAGATCCTTCGGTGTTACCGATGTTGGGAAAAAACGAAAAATGAATCAGGATTACCTGTTCTATTCCGATGAGCCGGTGGGATGCTTTCCCAACCTTTATATCGTTGCGGACGGAATGGGCGGACATAAAGCGGGGGACAAGGCTTCCTCCTATGCGGTAACCCGCTTTGTGGAACTGGCAAAAAAGATGACACCCGGTCATCCTTTCAAAATCATGGAAGAACTGATTCTCAAAGTGAATGCGGAAGTTTTCCGCATTTCCTGCCAGCAGGAGGAATATGCCGGTATGGGCACTACATTTGTGGCGGCTACTGTGATGGATCAGATCGTGTATGTGATGAATGTGGGGGACAGCAGACTCTATTTTTATGACGGAGAATCCCTCCGGCAGATCACCATGGACCACTCCCTTGTGGAGGAACTGGTCCGGGCAGGTGAGCTGGCTCCCCAGGAGAGCAGGAATCATCCCCAGAAAAACATCATCACCAGGGCTATAGGGGTATATGAGAATATTACGCCCGACTTTTTCAAGATTCCCATAAAAAAGAATCAGAAGATCCTTCTGTGCTCCGACGGGCTCAGTAATATGGTGGATGATGAGATGCTTGAGCAGATCCTCTCTGACGGGGAGACCATAGAAGAGGAAGCGGAACTCTGCAAAAAAGAAGCCCTCTTTTTCGGCGGGCTTGACAATATCGCTGTGGTGATCGCACAGATGGAGGACAGGGGGTGTGCACAGTGATTCAGCCCGGAACAGTTTTAGCCGGCCGTTATGAGATCATGGATCATATCGGCAGCGGGGGTATGGCGGAAGTTTACAGAGCCAGATGCCTGGAAGATGATCGGGATGTGGCCGTTAAAGTCCTCAAAGAAGAATATAACGAAGACGAGAGTTTTCTTAAAAGATTTATCGCTGAAGCCCAGGCTACGAAAGGCCTGAGCCATCCCAACATCGTTAATGTATATGATGCCGGGGATGATCAGGGCTACCATTTTATCGTCATGGAATTGTGCGAAGGAACCACCTTGAAACGTTACATCCGGCGGTATGGGAGACTAAGTATCCGTGAGACAGTGGACTACAGCAAACAGATCGCCCGCGGTATCCAGGCGGCGCACAGCAAAGGGATCGTCCATCGGGATATCAAACCACAGAATATCCTGGTTTCGGACAGCGGAAAGATTAAGGTGGCGGATTTCGGCATAGCCAGGGCAGCCACGGGGGACACCATTTCTCCCGGCACCATGGGCTCGGTCCATTATCTTTCACCGGAACAGGCCAGAGGTAATTATGCCGACGGACGAAGCGACATCTATTCCCTGGGTATCACCATGTACGAGATGGCCACCGGCAAGCTTCCCTTTGACGGGGAGAATCCGGTCAGTATTGCCCTGATGCATATCCGGGGGGAGATCACCCCTCCCCGCTGCTATTTTCCGGATATTCCCGCCAGCCTGGAGAAAATAATCTTAAAATGTACCATGAAAAGGCCTTCGGACCGTTATCAGACTATCGAGGAGGTCCTCAATGACCTTGACCTGGTTTTTACCAATCCTGACGGAGATTACGTTTTCGCCAGTCCGGTCATGGACGACAGCCCTACTATCCACCGGTCCCGGGATGAACTGAATGAGATCAGGTCATCCATAGCCTCCGAAGATAAGCATTCTGTCCCTGCAGGGAAGGAGGATTCTCAAGACTTCCGGGAGGAAGAGGCTGATCCGGAAGAGGATGCTTCTCCGGCAGAAGAGGATGATCAGGAGGAGGAAGAATCCATGCAGCCTCAGATGAGGCGTCTGATCCTTGCCATCACCGGGGCCGGGGTTATCCTTCTTGCTCTGATTCTTATCTATCTCCTTCTTTCCGGAACGGGGATTTTCAGACCCGGGAAGGGGGAAACCGAAGAAACCGCTACGGAGACGGAAGCTACAACCACTGAGACTTCCCAGATACCCATGCCCAACCTGATCAATGAGAAGAAGGATGCGGCCGCAGCGCTTCTGGAACAGCTGGAGCTGAAAGCCTCTTTCCAGTATGAAGAAGGAGTTTCTGCCGCAGACGATGATCTGGTCGTGACCCGGCAGCAGTATCAGGCCGGCAGCATGCTGAAGAAAGGCACCACGGTCCGACTGACTCTGGGGAACGCCGAGGAGGCCACCACGGAAAATGAACGTGTGGAAGTCCCGCCCCTGGTCAATCTCACGGAAACTGAGGCGGAAACAGCTCTTGCCAATGCCGGTCTGGCCGTGGAAAAGATCTATGCGGCCAGTGATACGGTTAGTTCCGGTTACGTGATCAAACAGAACCCCACAGCCGGAACCGAGGTGGATCTGGGATTCACCATCACCATTACCATCAGCAGGGGAGTATCCCAGGTAAAGGTTCCCTCCCTCTCCGGACTCTCCCGGGAAGCTGCCAAGGAACAGCTCAATAATGTGGGACTGAATCTGGGAAAAGTGACCAGCGATTATAACGGAACAGTTGGAATGGGGGAGGTATTCAGCCAGAGTATTTCTTCAGGCACCATGGTGGACCGGGGAACCAGCGTTGATATCGTGATCAGTCTCGGTGACAGTGTCTCCTACCATTATGAGGGAGAGGTCAGTGTGGCCGACAGTCCCTTCGCGGAGGGAGAGAGCGGAAAGGTTGAATTCAAGGTCCTCGAGGACAAAGACCTGGAGATCACTACTTCTGTCTTCTCCAAACAGAATATGACAGAGGATGATTTTCCCTTAAGTTTTACCTTTGAATGGGAGGAGACCGATGAAGTCATTGTGATCATGTATGTAAATGATGCGGAATACCGCAGAGAGACCATAGAACTGACTGCTGTGGAAGACTGATGACATTTTTCTCCCTTTTCCCCCTCCGGCAGGAGAAAAAAGGAAGAGGGATGAGAGAGGAAGAGGATGAGATTAGAGGGAAGGATCGTTAAAGGAATCGGAGGATTCTACTATGTAAATGTTGGAGATGAAGGACTGTATGAATGCCGGGCAAAAGGAATATTCCGCAATCGCGGGATGAAGCCGAACGTGGGAGATCATGTGGAGATCGATGTCATCTCCGACGCGGAGAAGACGGGGAATCTCTCCGTGATCAGACCCAGGAAAAATCAGCTGATCCGGCCGATGGTATCCAATGTGGACCAGGCCATGGTGATCTTTGCCGTGAAGGATCCTCAGCCGGATTTTCATCTCCTCAATCGTTTTCTGGTAACCATGTGCCGGGAGGATATTCCCGTGATCCTCTGCTTTAACAAGATGGACCTGGCCGGTCCCGGGATCCGGGAAGAACTCAGAGAAGCTTTCCGGGGGGCCGGATGTACGATACATTTTCTCTCCGCCTCTCTGGAGGAGGGGGTACATGAGATTGAAGAAGCACTGCTGGGAAAGACCACCGTGCTGGCCGGACCATCCGGTGTGGGCAAATCCTCTACCCTGAACTGCCTGAGTCTGGATAAACAGATGGAGACAGGGGATCTCAGCCGGAAGATAAAAAGAGGAAGGCACACCACCAGACATTCGGAACTGATCTATCTTGGTAAAGACACTTATCTGATGGATACACCCGGATTCAGTTCCCTTTATCTCCCGGAGATGGAGAAAGAGGAACTTCGTCATTATTTTCCCGAGTTCCGGCCTTATGAGAACCGCTGCCGGTTCAATGGCTGCTGTCATATCCATGAACCAGACTGTAAAGTAAAAGAAGCCCTGGATGAGGGCCTGATCAGCCGTCTCCGCTATGAGGACTACGTCCTTTTCTATGGGGAGATCGCGCAGAAAAAGAAGTGGTAAGTGAGGTTTTGACCCATGAGAATACTGATCATATCCGGGGGAAGGATCTCAACGGATTTTGCAGAGGAACTGATGAAAATCCGGTCTTTCGAAAGGGTGATCGCAGCGGATGCGGGACTGGAAGTCTGCCGTAGGCTTGGTATTGCTCCCACGGATATCCTTGGGGATTTTGACAGCCTGAAAGACAGAAACCTGCTCAGGATTTATGCAGACCGTGGGATTCCGGTCAGGAAATATCCCTCCAGAAAGGACATGACCGATACGGAACTGGCTGTCTCTTATGCTGCGGACCTCTGGGAAGAATCCGGCGGTGTGAAGCAGGGGGAAGAGAAGGAAGATTCCGGTATCTGGATCCTTGGGGCGACAGGGTCCCGTCTGGACCATACCCTGGCCAATATCGGGATTCTGGCTCCGCTGGCAGAAAAAGGAATTCCCTGCCGGATTCTGGATGACCACAATGAACTGGAAATGCTTAAAGGACCCTGCGAGAGGACCTATTCCCGCCGGCCGGGAACAGAATTCTTTTCTCTTCTGGCTTTTGGCGGTCATGCTAATGGCATAGACCTGGAAGGATTTTCCTATCCTCTTGCTGGTGCGGACCTTTCTCCCCAGGTAAGCCTGGGGATCAGTAATGAGATCATCGCCGAAACCGGTAAGCTGAGTCTTAAAGAAGGATATCTTCTGGTGGTCAGAGCCCGGGATTAGGAATAACAATTAATATCATCAGAATTAAAAAGGACAGACGTGCAGAAACGGAGAATCATTCCCCATCTGCCCCTCTGTCCTTTTAATTTCGGGTCATAACATCTGTATTGATCTAAACATTGAATTTAAACAGCACCACATCCCCGTCCTGCATGATATAGTCTTTGCCCTCCGACCGGACAAGACCTTTTTCCCTGGCGGCAGCCATGCTGCCGTTGGCAACCAGATCATCGTAGCTGATGACATCCGCCTTGATGAATCCCCGCTCAAAATCAGAGTGGATCTTGCCGGCTGCCTGAGGAGCTTTGGTTCCCTTTTTTATGGTCCAGGCTTTCGATTCTATGGGACCTGCGGTGAGGTAGGAAATCAGTCCCAGCAGGGAATAACTGGCTTTGATCAGTTTGTCCAGGCCGGATTCGGAAAGACCCAGATCCTCCAGGAACATCACTCTTTCTTCATCATCAAGTTCAGCAATCTCCTGTTCGATCTGAGCGCAGACTACGAATACCTCAGCATGACATTCCCCGGCATAACTTTTGACCTGGGCAACATATTCGTTGGAAGCACCATCGTCCGCAAGATCATCCTCGGACACATTTGCCGCAAAGATCACAGGCTTGTCTGTCAGGAGATTGCACTCCCGGATGATGGCTTCCTGGTCCTTGTCCTCAGGTACGAAATTCTTTGCCAGCTGACCGCTTTCCAGATGGTCTTTCATTTTTTTCAGAAGATCCACTTCCGCGGCGATCTTTTTGTCATTGTGGGCTGCTCTTGCCTGTTTGGCGATCCGTCTTTCCAGCACTTCCATATCGGAGAAGATCAGTTCAAAATTGATGGTCTCGATATCCCTGAGAGGATTCACGGAACCATCTACATGGATGACATTGGAGTCCTCAAAACAGCGGACCACATGGATGATGGCATCCACTTCCCGGATGTTGGCCAGAAACTGGTTGCCCAGTCCTTCACCGTGGGAGGCACCTTTAACCAGACCGGCGATGTCCACAAACTCGATGGCTGCCGGCACGATCTTGGCTGAATCATACATATCCGAGAGCACAGCCAGACGTTTGTCCGGAACGCCCACGATACCGATATTGGGATCTATGGTACAGAAAGGATAATTTGCGGATTCCGCACCGGCCTTTGTCAGTGAATTAAATAAAGTACTTTTTCCCACATTGGGAAGTCCGACGATACCCAGTTTCATAGGATGCTCCTCCTCATTTTCATCTTTTATCCAATCAATTATTCTAACATAAAGGCTTTTCCCCTGACAAGGATTACCTTGAAAAAACAAAAAAATGTGTACTTTTCCCCGGGATTGAATTATAATGGGCAAAGTATTAGTAAACAGCGAAAGGAAGAGAACTATGGATTACGCGGATATACGTTTTCCTAACCTGGGAATTGTCTTTTCCCACGTGGGAAGATCCTTCCGGATCGGCAATTTTCAGATTATGTACTACGGTATAATGGTTGCCCTGGGTTTTGTTCTGGGACTTATTGCCGCCAGCAGGGAGGCCCGGCGGACAGGGCAGGATACGGAAATCTATGTGGATTATTTTATTACCATGGTCATACCCGCAATCATCGGGGCCAGGATCTACTATGTGGTTTTCTCCTGGGACTACTACGGAAAGCATCCGCTTGAGATCTTCAATCTCCGAAACGGAGGTCTGGGGATCGTGGGAGGAATAAGCATGGCTGTCCTGGTCATGTACTTTTTCTGCAGGAAGCGAGGGTATAAGATGCTCCTGATGCTGGATACGGTGGTCACCGGTACGCTGATCGGTCAGATCCTGGGCAGATGGGGAAATTTCTTCAACAGGGAAGCCTTCGGATCTTTCACGGAGGGTATTCTTGCCATGCAGATTCCCGTGGGTTATTTCGAGCAGAACTATCGATTGGGAGAACTGCAGTCAGCAGGACTGATGGATCATCTTAAAGAACTGACTGTGGGAGGACAGACCCTTTCCTACATCCAGGTCCATCCTGCTTTTCTCTATGAAGGACTGTGGAATCTGCTGATTCTGATCCTTGTGGTCCTCTATCGAAGACGGAAGAGATTTGACGGTGAATTGCTGTGCATTTATCTGGTGGGTTACGGGATCGGTCGTTTCTTCATCGAAAGTCTGCGGACTGATCAGCTGACCATCGGCAGCACCGGAATCCCTGCCACCCAGGTGGTCTGCATCCTCCTGATCATAGGGGGCACACTGGGATTCATCCGGGGAAGAAGAATGGCCGGGAAGGCTGAGGATTAGCAGGCATGGAGGAAGGGCGGTATTGCACAGACGGTTTAATTGTGCTATAATGCTCACAGTTTTTATAGCTGGAGGTTGTTATGAAACGTTTTTGGAATGATGTCACCGGACATTTTAGCTATGCGATCTACGCGGCCAAATCGGAGCTTAAATCAGAGGTTGCCAACTCCTATCTTAACTGGATCTGGTGGGTTTTGGAACCCTTCTGTTTCATGCTGATCTACTCCTTTATCTTCGGTAACGTCTTTAATGTCCAGGAGGATCATTTCGGACTGTTTATCTTCATCGGTCTCACCGCATGGGATTTCTTCCAGAGAAATATGATCCAGAGTGTGAAAATGCTGAAGAATAACAAGCCTATCGTTACCAAGGTATATCTGCCCAAGTTCGTGCTGCTGATCTCCAGGATGTTTTTTAACGGATATAAGATGTTCATTTCCTTCGGGATTATCGTGGTCATGATGATCTATTACCGGATCCGCCTTACCTGGTATATTATCTTCATCATTCCCACATTTCTTGTACTCTTTATTCTTTGTTTTGCTCTCATGACCCACCTGATGCATTATGGTGTGTATGTGCAGGACCTGACCAATGTTACTACCATTACGCTGAGAATGATCTTTTACCTCACGGGTATCTTCTATAATATAGAGACAAGACTGCCGCAACAGTATGTGCAGATTTTGCTGAAGGGCAACCCCATGGCCCTTATACTCAACAGTCTCAGAAACTGTATCCTGTATGGAAAGATGCCTGATATTAAATGGCTCTTTATCTGGTTTGTCATCTCCGTGATCATTGCTATACTGGGAGTCCGGAAGATCTACAAGAATGAGAACAGCTACGTAAAAGTGATTTAGTGAGGTGCCGGATATGGAAGAACGTATGGAAACAGATGTGGTTAAGGTGCCGAGTGCCATCAGTGTCCGGAATGTATGTGTCGAATACAAAAGCCTGAAGGCAGGTTCCATCAAACAGAATTTTTTTAAACTAAGAAAAGTAAAACAGGAGGTATTCCAGGCGGTCAGGAATGTTTCTTTTGAAGTGAAGGAAGGGCAGATCCTGGGCATCACGGGCAAGAACGGAAGCGGCAAGTCCACTATGCTCAGGGCCATAGCGGGGATTTTTTCCGCCGACAGCGGAGAGATTGACCTTCACGGGCATTCCATCTCCCTTCTGTCCATCGGTGTGGGCTTTAACCGGGAGCTTAGCGGAAGAGAGAATATTCTTCTCTCCGGCATGCTTCTTGGCTTCTCCGAGAAGACCATTCTTGAGCGGATGAACGATATCATTGATTTCGCCGGGATCGGCAATTTCATCGATATGCCGGTAAGAACCTATTCCAGCGGTATGTATTCCAAGCTGGCCTTCTCCATCACGGCTGTCCTGGAGACGGAGATTATGCTGATTGACGAGGTGCTCAGTGTGGGTGATGAAAAGTTCCGTAAGAAGAGCTACGGGAAGATGAAGCAGCTGATCTCCAGACGTGACCGCACTGTTGTGATCGTATCTCACAGTCTGTCCACCCTGGAGGAGCTCTGTGATGAAGTGATGTGGATGCATGACGGAGAGATCGTCATGCTTGACAAGCCGGAGATCGTCCTTCCGGTATACAAAGATTTCATGAAATAATCCGGATTGACCGGGCGATAATATTTCTTGATACGGTGGGAGTACTTCATATGCTGTTGTTTTGGAAGATAATGCTGACGGAATTCATCGCCGAGATGGGGGATAAGACACAACTGATGCTGATTGCCATGACCTCCAGATACAAGGTCAGGGATATCCTTCTGGGTACGGCTGCCGCGATCATGGTGCTGAACGGGATTGCCGTCCTGGCCGGGGGCTTTATCAGCAGCCTGATCCCCACCTGGCTTATCCGGATCATTGCCGCTGTTGCCTTTATCTACTTTGCCCTGTCCACCCTGACAGATGAAGAAGACGAGGAGGAAAGCGGGCAGGGGACTACAGCCGCCCGAATTGCCATCCTGTCGGTATTCACCACCTTTTTTGTGGCCGAACTGGGAGACAAGACTCAGCTTACCGCCATCACTTTCGGGGCAAATGAGGGACTCGCTGCCGGACCGGTTGTCTGGGCTGCCTGTTCTGTGGGCCTTTTTGCCGCGGATCTTGTGGGTATGATGATCGGCTATCTGCTAAAAAGCAGAGCGCCCGAGGGAATCCTCAATATGATCGCTTTCCTGGTCTTTGCGGTTTTCGGGATGTTTACCCTGAGACAGGGGCTGGTCCTTTTACTGGGGGAGGGGGATCCCAGGATAGCATACATTGTGATTGCCGCTGTATTGCTTTTTGTTCTATCCAGCCTGATTCTTCTGATCCGGAAACTTCAGGGAAGGAGAGCCCGGGTGATTTCCGACGGGAGGGAAAAAATGGATTAAAGCTCCTCTCGGAGACCCTTTAACATATGATTTAAAAGAGAAAAACTGGCAGAAATGCACATGGTTGGAACCATGTTGTGTTTCTGCCTTTTTTTTATGCACAAAAGCTTTTTTGCCTCGTTCCCGACCGGGAAAATTTATTACAAAAATATTAAAAAAGATAGCCATTCCTTATTGCAATCTGATAAAAATTAGGTTAAAATGTATCCAAGTGGTGTTTTGTGGTGATTTGTGTCATATTGTGGAGTGAAAATCCAGTGACAGAAATCATCTGAACGGGAATAAAGAGAAGGATTCCCGGATCTGTCGAAAGGATCCGGAGACTTACTGACGGGGGAAGGGAGGTGAGACATATGCTCAAAGGTCAGGCGCAGCATGGACTGGATGCCAAAGGAAGGCTTATCCTGCCCGTGAAGTTCCGCGAGGATCTTGGAAGTAAATTCTGTCTCACCAAAGGTTTTGAAAAATGCCTGTACCTTTTTCCCATGGATGAGTGGGATAAGTTCTCTGCCGGGCTGGAGGAACTGCCTCCCCTTCACCGGGATACCAGAAGGCTGAAAAGACATTTTATCGGTAGTTCCGAGGATGTGGAACCGGACAAGCAGGGAAGGTTTCTCATTCCTCAGCCTTTGAGAGATTACGCCCAGATCGGCAAAGATGTTCTGATTATCGGTATGCTGGACCGGGTGGAGATCTGGGGACTGGATTATTACCATGAGTTCGAAGAGAATGAGGAGGCATCCATCTCTGACATTGCGGAGAATCTGGTCTTCTAGGGGAGAGATGCTATGGAGTTCAGCCATAAACCGATCATGCTGGAAGAAACAATCTCTGCTCTGAATATCAGACCCGACGGAATCTATGTGGACGGGACTCTGGGAGGAGCAGGGCATTCTCTGGAGATCGTCCGGAGACTGACCGAAGGCGGCCGGCTCATCGGGATCGACCAGGACGGGGACGCCATCGACGCGGCAGCTGCCAGGCTGGAACCCTACCATGACCGGACAGTGATCGTACGAAACAATTATGAACAGATAGAATCCGTTCTCCGGAGTCTGGATATCCGGGGAGTGGACGGAATCCTGCTGGATCTGGGGGTTTCCTCCTATCAGCTGGATAATGCACAGAGGGGATTTACCTACCGGGAGGATGTTCCTCTGGACATGCGGATGGATCAAAGACAGGAACGGACCGCCGGCGATATTGTCAATGACTACAGCGAGACTGCTCTGTTCCATATGATCCGTGATTACGGGGAAGATAAGTTTGCCAAGAACATCGCGAAACATATCGTAGCGGCCAGACAGGATCATCCCATCAGGACCACGGGGGAACTGACACAGATCATCAAGGCGGCGATTCCCCAAAAGGTACGACTCCACGGGGGCCATCCCGCAAAAAAGACTTTCCAGGCTATCCGTATCGAATTAAACCGGGAACTGGATGTGCTGAAAAACAGCCTGGAGACTATGATCGATCTTCTGAATGACGAAGGAAGGCTCTGCGTCATCACCTTCCATTCCCTGGAAGATCGTATAGTAAAGAATATTTTCAGGACCTGCGAGAGGCCCTGTATCTGCCCGCCGGAATTTCCGGTGTGCACCTGCGGCAGAGTATCCAAAGGGAGAGTGATCACCCGAAAACCTATCCTGCCGGCTCCCGGGGAACTTGAGGATAATCCCAGGGCAAAAAGTTCAAAACTGAGGGTATTTGAAAGAAAACGAAACTGACAATGAAAGGGTGGCAGCAATGGCTTTGAACAACACAACGGATCGTTTCAATTACATATACGGCAATACCGCCAGAAAGCTGGACCGGTTTTCCGATTATTACGGGGAGACCTCACCCCGAAAGGAACAGCCGCTGCCCCAGCCCCGCAAAAAACGGAAACAGAAGAAATATGTCAAGACCCATGAAGCGTTTGACTGGAAATACACTGTGATGGTGGTGATGGCTGTCAGTGTCATTTTTGCCGCCGCCCTGTTTTATGTCAGGGAAAGTTCCAGGATGAATACCATGGCCAATACCGTGAAAGAACTGAAGGAAGAAAAACAGTCCTTACAATCCAGACAGGTTCTGATCCGTGCCGAGCTGGACAAGGCGGTCAACCTGGACGCGGTCCGGTCCTATGCGGAGGATAAACTGGATATGGTTTACCCGGAGCATGATAATGTGATATACTATCATCAGGATTCCAGCGATTATTTCAGACAGCATGAGAGCGTGGACTGATGTGAGAGTGCAGAAGGCAGGAGATATGTTGTCCCCTGCCTTATCACATCAGATGAGAATACAGAAGAATGATAAAGACGGAAACAGGTGGTTAGATGGCAAAGACAGGAAAGAAGAAAGCGCGTCTGACAGAACAACTAAGAGGCAAACTGCTGATTACTTATCTGGTAATCATTTGCCTCTTTTTGCTGTTAGTGGGACAGCTTGTGGTCTGGTATATTTTAAAGGGTAAAGAATACAGCAACACGGTTCTGGGACAGCAGACGGACAGCAGCCAGGAAATACCCTACGAGCGGGGAAAGATATATGACCGGAATATGAATACTCTGGCGGGAAATGATACCTTCTACACGCTGATCCTGGAGCCTAAGAATATCTACTCCGTGAGCAAGGAGGAAAAACGGCAGGCACACCTGGATGCCGATATTGAGCTCATCCATGAGTTTTTCGGTGTGGAGGAAGAGGAAACCAGGACCAGGATGGAACAAAACAAGAATTCCTATTATGTTCCGCTGAAATCCGGCCTCGTTTTCAAAGAGGTGGAAGATTTTCAGAAATTTCTGGAGGAATATGACCGCAGTCCCAAAGAGAGCGATTCGGCCGCGGTAAAGAGGAAGATCCGGCTGGCCAGAAATGTCAGAGGGATTAATTTCGAATCCTACTACAAAAGATCTTATCAGTATGATTCCCTGGCCTGCCACCTGATCGGCTTTACTTCTTCGGGGAATGTGGGAAACTGGGGGATCGAGCAGAGCTACAATTCTGTCTTAAACGGCACCAACGGCAGGACTTACTCTTATTTTGATCAGGATCTCACCCGGGAGGTTACCGTCAAGGAGGCGGTGGACGGGAACAGTGTGGTTTCCACCATCGACCTGCAGATCCAGCAGGTCATCGAGGAAAAACTGAAGGAATATGATAATACCATCGGATCCCTGGAGACCAGCATACTTGTCATGGATCCCAATAACGGGGAAGTTCTGGCCATGGCCAGTTCAGACCCCTTTAACCTGAATGATCCCACAAACGACGTTTACCTTAATTTCAAGTTTTCCCAAAGCGAGATAGGGCAGATCGAAGCCTACACGAACCAGGTCCTGGAGAAGGAAGCCAGGGGAGAGAAGGTGGAGAAGGAGAAAGGAAAACTCACCAAATGGGATGCCCTGAGCAAGGTTTGGAGAAACCCTGTGATCAGTGATACCCATGAACCCGGTTCCACCTACAAACCCTTTACGGTCAGCGCCGGGCTTGAGAGCGGTGTCCTAAGCGGAAATGAAAACTATGTCTGCACCGGATCCCTCCATGTTTCCAACCGGAATATCGGATGTTCCCACGTTCATGGGAACATCAGCCTGAAACAGGCAGTGGCAGAATCCTGCAACGTGGCTATGATGAATATCGCCTTCAAAGAGGGAGCCGACCAGTTCTATTATTATCAGAATCTTTTTGGTTTCGGCCAGAAGACCGGCATTGACCTGCCCGGTGAGGCAGATACTTCCGGCCTGGTTTACTATGCTTCCAATTATGGGAATTCCACCTCTCTGGCCACCAACGCCTTCGGTCAGAACTTTAACTGTACCATGATCGAGATGGCAGCCGGATTTTCCTCCCTGATCAATGGCGGGTATTACTATCAGCCGAGGGTGGTTAAGGAGATCCAGAACAACAGGGGCGATATTGTTGAGGTAAAGGAGAAGGAACTGCTGAGGCGGACCATCTCCGAGGCAACTTCCAAAAAGATGCGGACATACCTGAAGGAAACCGTGAAATCCGGAACCGGTACCAGGGCGCAGATTGACGGATATTCCATCGGGGGAAAAACGGGTACTGCGGAGAAACTTCCCAGGAACAAAAAGGATTATTACATTTCCTTTATCGGCTTTGCCCCGGCGGAAAAGCCGGAGGTCCTCATCTATGTGACCATTGACCAGCCCTATGTGGAACATCAGGACAACGCCAGGCTTGCCGTGGGTCTGGAGAGGGAGTGTATGAAAGGTATTCTGGATATCCTGGGGATAGAACCTACGGAGAAAACATCCTCCGGTCCCGGACCTAAAGAGTATTATCTTGACGAGTTTACCAAGAAAAAGAAGAAAAAATAATGGAAAACAATAATCTTCCATTGATTAAATCAGGATGTCGGATTATACTTACTAGGAATGTAAAAAGGATATTGTGACTGATATGGAGGATAATTATGTACTATGATATTGCAGTTCCCGCCCTGATCGCTTTTGTTGTGACCCAGATCCTGGGGCCGGGGATGCTTTCCTTTCTGCATAGATTGAAATTCGGCCAGTATATACGTGAGGAGGGACCCAAGTCCCACCAGAAAAAATCGGGGACGCCAACCATGGGAGGAGTACTCTTTCTGACGGGTCTGCTTGTGGGATGTCTTTTTTTCTTCCCATCTCACCCGGGAACGATCCCCGTTGTTTTAGTGACTTTCGGCTTTGCCCTCATCGGGTTTATGGATGACTTTATCAAGGTGGTCATGAAAAGAAATCTGGGTCTGACCGAGAAACAGAAATTTTTCGGCCAGTTCCTTGTGGCGGCGGCTTTTGCCTTCTATATGGTGAAATTCTCCGGCATGGGAACGGATATGATCATCCCCTTTACCCATGGAAAGACAGTGGATCTGGGAATCCTTTACATCCCCTTTCTGCTTTTTGTGATCCTGGGTACGGTCAACGGTTCCAATTTCACCGACGGCCTGGACGGACTTGCTTCCAGTGTAACTGCGGTGATCGCCGTTTTTCTCACTGTGATAAGCGCCAGTCAGGGACTGGGGCTGGAACCGGTTACCGGAGCCATGCTTGGAGCCCTTCTGGGGTTCTTATGCTTTAATACCAACCCGGCCAAAGTGTTTATGGGGGACACAGGATCTCTGGCACTGGGAGGATTTGTGGCCTCAGTTTCCTTTATGCTGAAGATACCCCTTTTTCTTCCTTTCATCGCCTTTATCTATTTTATAGAGGTTCTTTCGGTGATCATTCAGGTTGCCCATTATAAAAGAACGAAAAAACGTGTTTTCAGAATGGCACCCATCCATCATCATTTTGAGTTGGGAGGATGGCCGGAGACCAAGGTTGTCTCCATGTTTATGATCACTACAGCAGTACTTTGTCTGATCGGAATGCTCGCCTATTAGGAGCATTCCCTTTTTGCGCGATAAGGGAAGACAGGGGAAGAGTGTTCTCCTCTGCCTGATTCGTGAGGAGGTTATGAAAATGGATCTGTCCAACAAGAAAATACTGATTGCCGGAGCGGGAGTCAGCGGAATAGGAGCCGCAAAGCTTCTGACACGCGCCGGTCTGCCTGCCGCCATTTATGACGGAAATACCGCACTGGATACGGATAAGATCAGACAGCAGTTTCCCGAAAATGCCTGCCTGAGTTTTGTTCTGGGGGAGGAGGATCCCTACCTGGCTGATGAATATGATCTCCTGGTCCTGTCTCCGGGTATCCCGGCAGATCATACCATCGCCAGAATCTTTTATGAGAAGGATAAGCCTGTTTGGGGAGAGATTGAGCTGGCCTATCATTTTGCCAGGGGGAAAATTGCCGCCATCACCGGCACAAACGGCAAGACAACCACAACAGCCCTGGTGGGAGAAATCCTCAGGGAGCATTATTCTTCCGTTTTTGTGGTGGGAAACATCGGTATTCCTTTTACCGGTGTGGCATTGGATACAAGGGATGATTCCGTGATCGTCGCGGAGATCAGCAGTTTTCAGCTGGAGACCACCGTGGATTTCAAACCGGAAGTCAGTGCTGTCCTGAATCTGACTCCGGACCACCTGGACCGTCACGGGACCATGGAGGTCTATGGGGATACCAAGCTTGCTATCTCCCGGAAACAGACCGGGGACAACGTGATCCTTTTAAATGCGGATGACACCCTTACCCGGGCTATGGCCGATAAGACAAATGCCCGGCCGGTGATGTTCAGCCGGAGACAGGACCTGGAGGAGGGAATCCTGCTGAAGGATCGGACCTACATCATCCGGGAAGAGGGCAGGGATATTCCTGTGTGCAAAATACAGGAGACCAGACTGCTGGGAAGCCACAACCAGGAAAACATTCTGGCTGCCATCGGGATATCCTATTATATGGGGGTACCTGTGGAGGCCATCCGCAGGGGTGTGATGGCATTTACCGCAGTGGAACACCGGATCGAATACGTGGATACCGTGGATGGCGTGGACTATTACAATGATTCCAAAGGAACTAACCCCGATGCTGCCATCAAGGGTATCCGTGCTATGGAAAAACCCACTGTCCTCCTGGGAGGGGGCTATGATAAAAAGAACTCCTACGATGAATGGATAGAGGCCTTCGATGGTAAAGTCAAATGTCTGATCGTCATGGGAGCCACAGCTGACGCCATAGCGGAAACAGCCAAAAAACACGGCTTTTCACCGGTGATCCATGCCGGCACCTTCGAGGAGGCCATGGAGATTGCCAGACAAAAGGCGGAAGCGGGAGATGCTGTCCTCCTGTCACCGGCATGTGCCAGCTGGGGCATGTTCAAGAATTATGAAGTTCGTGGAAGGACATTTAAGGAAATCGTCCGCCGCTTTAAAGAAAGATAGTTTTCCCTGTACCCTGCAGGAGGGGACGTATGAATAACAGCCGCAGGTTTGCCCTGGTAAAAAGGAGAAAAAACCGAAAATTTCATAAACTGCTTGTCCTCTTGCTTCTTATTCTGCTCCTGGGCGGGGGTACGTTTTTTGTCATCCGGGAGTTCTCTCTTGAGGGGATCGAAGTGGCAGACAATATTACCTACTCCCAGGAAGAGGTGATCTCCGCCATAAGGAGTGATCATTATGTGGACAATACCCTGGCCATGATCGCCATAAACAAGCTGTTGGGAGATACCTATCTGCCCTTTATTGAATCGGCCTCCATGTCCTTTGACCGGCCACATATCCTGAAGGTAAAGATCAAGGAGAAGATCCGGGCGGGAGTTTTCCAGTATATGGATCGAAATGTCTATTTTGACTCCGATGGGATTGCCCAGGAGAGCAGGAACATGCTATTCAGTTCAGTTCCTGTTGTGACGGGAGTAAGGTTTGACAAACTGGTGCTGGGAGAGAAAATCCCGGTGGACGGGAACTATTTTGACACCATTGTGCTGATCACGAAAAAGATCAGCTCCTACAACCTCAATGTTTCGCGGATACATTTCGAGAGCGAGAACGATATTTATCTGGTTTCCGGAAGATACCAGATTTATCTGGGCGGAACCCAGTATCTGGAGACAAAAATGTCCAAAATATCAGAAATCCTGAAGTCAGTTTCCCAGAAAAGCGACTCGGGGATCATCGATATGCATCTGTTTACGGACGGGAAAGACATCATCACTTTCAAGGAAAAATGAAAGGCCGGATTCCACAGGAAAAAGTCAAAAAATGTTATTGATTATTTAGGGAAAAGACTTTATTATATAATTTAGGAAATTATTTGTTTATCAGAATTTTACATATGAGGAGGAAAAAACCTTGCTGGAAATTATGTCAAACGAGGAACTTGCCCAGGCAAAGATTTTGGTAATCGGAGTCGGTGGCGCCGGCAACAATGCTGTCAATCGAATGGTAGATGAAGCAATCGAGGGCGTTGAACTTATCGGTGTGAACACGGATAAGCTTACCCTGGATCTCTGCAAAGCTGCCACACGTGTACAGATCGGTGAGAAACTGACCAAGGGTCTCGGTGCCGGGGCCAAGCCGGAGATCGGTGAGATGGCAGTTGAGGAGAGCAGAGAAGAGATCACAGCCTTAATGAAGGATGTGGACATGGTATTTGTCACCTGCGGTATGGGCGGCGGTACCGGAACAGGAGCTGCTCCCATCGTGGCACAGATCGCAAAAGATCTGGGTATCCTCACTGTGGGCGTAGTGACCAAGCCCTTTACTTTCGAAGGCAAACCGCGTATGAATAATGCGCTTCGCGGAATTGACCGGCTGAAAGACAGTGTTGACACGCTGATCGTTATTCCCAATGATAAACTTCTCGAGATCTGTGATAAAAGAACATCCATCAAAGATGCTTTTATGAAAGCGGACGAAGTACTTCAGCAAGGTGTACAGGGTATTACCGATCTGATCTTTAAACCCGGTCTGATCAATCTTGATTTCGCTGATATCCAGACAGTTATGCGTGATAAAGGCATCGCCCACATCGGTATCGGAACCGGAAGCGGCGAAGAAAAGGCTGTGGATGCCATCAAGAAAGCCATGGAGAGTCCTCTTCTGGAGACTACCGTGGAAGGCGCTACGGATATCATCATCAACTTTGCCGGTGACGTGGGTATCCAGGAAGTTTATGAAGCTGTTTCCTATCTCACAGAGGAAGCCGGAGATGAGGCAAATATTATTTTCGGAAATGTGGACAGTGATGATGTGGGAGAGGACCAGGTCAGCATTACTATTATTGCCACAGGTCTTCAGTATGACGGCCCCGGTAACGGACGCAGCTTTGTGAATAATCAGGATGCCGCGGTACGTTCTTCCAGAACCGCCGCTTCACCTGCTCCCGGTGCAGGTCCTGCCTTCACCTCCAGAGACACGATCCAGAATCCCAGGAAATATGCGGACCGTTCTTCAGCGTCCGATCTTAACATGGAGATCAAGATTCCTGAGTTTCTCCAGAAAAGAGAGAGATGATCAGAATTTCCGGTAGTTGACGGGGTGACAGTATGGTAGCTGAGATTATTTGTGTCGGAACTGAATTACTATTAGGGGACATTGTTAATACCAATGCTCAGTATTTATCCAAAGAACTGGCGAGGCTGGGTATCGATCTCTATTTCCAGACCACGGTCGGTGATAATCACGACCGTGTCCGTACCGCGATTGATCAGGCATTCTCCCGTGCGGATCTCGTTATCCTGACAGGGGGGCTCGGTCCCACAAAGGATGACCTGACCAAATCTGCCGCGGCAGCGTATTTCGGAAAGAAGCTGGTCTTCAATGAGCAGGCTTATGATCATGTGAAGAAGAAACTGGATTCCTACGGCATCCATCAGGTGACAGACAGCCAGAAGACACAGGCCATGGTACCCGAGGGAGCAGCTGTTATCATGAATCCGGAAGGTCTTGCCCCCGGAATCATCATGGCAGAAGGTGACAAGGTTATGATCCTTCTTCCCGGTCCTCCCAAAGAGATGAAATCGATCTTTGAGAAATGCAGGGATCTCTTTATCTCCAAGCTGACCAACAGAGTGATCGTATCCATCAATATCAAGTGCAAGGGGCCTGATGAGCTTCCGCTCTCCGAGATCGGAGAATCTCCCATTGCTGATCTTCTGGGGGACATCCTGGATAAGGACAATCCTTCGGTAGCCACCTACAGCAAGGAGGACGGTGTGCTGATCCGTGTGACTGCTTCCGGCAGGAACAGGGAAGAGGCTTTGACTATCATGAAGCCGGTGGTCATGGAGATCGCGGATATACTGAAGGATAAGATTGCCTGGGTTAAAGAAGCGGATTAAAGCTTGCTGAACACTGACAGACTTTAAGGACAGAGGTATTATTTCGATAATATATCTGTCCTTCTTTTTTTCCGAAGAGAGGTAAACCGATTTGAGACATGAATTGACAGAGCATGATATCCGGAAGATGGAGGAAGAGATCGAACATCGCAAGGTGGTGGTCCGGCAGGAACTTCTGGCTCAGGTGAAGACAGCCAGAGCTCACGGTGACCTGAGTGAGAATTTTGAATATCATGCCGCCAAAAAAGAGAAGAATATCAATGAGAGCAGGATCCGTTATCTGGAGAGGATGATCCGGAACAGCGTGATCGTGAAAGAAGAGGAAGAGGAAGGAACCGTGGGAATCAATACCGCAGTGGAGCTGTACTTTGAAGAGGACGGGGAAACCGATACATTTTATGTCGTGACTACTGTTCTGGCTGATCCCATGATGAACAGGGTGAGTATAGAGTCCCCCATAGGCAGTTCTCTCAAGGGGCACAGAACAGGAGACAGGGTGAAGATCCAGGCCGGTCCGGAATCGGGATATTATGTCAGGATTGAATCGGTCCGACCCTTTTCCGACGAAGATCTGGCCATCAACCGGTTCTAGAGGACATACCCGGTTGGAATAAGACTTGTCAACAAAGAAGAAAAAAGTGTTGACATCAATATTTGAAAATGATAATATAAACAAGTCGGCAGTTGAGGCCGGCATGAATACAAATGTTTTGGAGAGGTGTCCGAGTGGTTTAAGGAGCTGGTCTTGAAAACCAGTGATTCCGAAAGG
>CACZOS010000026.1 GCA_902782815.1 uncultured Lachnospiraceae bacterium
AAACAGTCCCTGGAAACGGAGAATGATAACTTAAAGTCCAGCCTCAGTGTTTATGAGGGCTCTGACGGTGAGGACAGTATGTATGACAGCCTGTTGAAGGCTACGCAGCAGTTTGCCGTTCCCAACTATGTGGAATGTGCCAAATATCTGGCAAAGATTAAGAAGAAGGATCTTCCATCCAAGACATCCAAGAATACGTATCAGGAGATGAAAGATGTTGCTTATCCGCAAGCTGCAGCTATTCTTTACGATACCGGTATGGAGAAATATAACAAGTACCAGTATGAGGAGGCTTTAAAAGACTTCAAACAGTCCTACAAATACAGTGACAAAAACTACGAAACCCTGTATCAGCTGGCTATGTGTTATAAAAGAACAGGCGATGTTGAAAAATCAACCCAGTACTTCTATGAGATTATCAATAATTGCGGAGATGATGATCTCATCCGTAGAGCATGTAACTATGGACTGGATATGCAGATTAATGAAGGAAAACAGGCTGCTCAGGCAGCCAAGGGAGGAAATAACTCCGGGGATAATAACAATTAAGAAAGACAGGCGTCGTGATGATTTGCGACGCCTTTTTCCGTATCAAGGATGATTTCGGTGATAAGTCCCCAAAGTCATAAGGGGACACTTGACAGGAGGAATTACAATGAGTTCTACTGATCTGCTGATTGAGAGACATTTTCAGAAAAAACCGGGGGAAAACCTGGAGGTTTTACGGGATCGATACCGCCAGATTTCCGAATTTCATAAAGATCCTCTGACGGCTGCATTACTCGCCACCTCCTATTATGGGATGGAGGAACTGAAGATGCGCCTTCCGAGGCTGAATGAGATTCTGAGGAATCCATTTTCCATGGAGGAATACCTCCATGCTGTCACAGGACTGATTCTGCTGGCGGACGGTGGCCCGGCAGAAGGGGCAAAAGCCATTCAGATCTACATGGCATTGAAACCTCATGGAATAGAGGTGGATGACAGCAAGACTCATCATCTTATCTCCATGCTGGCTATCGCGTCCCATCAGGCTATGCCTTTGGTTGAAAGGCTGCTGGAGGATATGGATGAGGAGAAGGAGAAAAAAGAGGCTTTTCATGAGGTGGCATCCGGCTGGATCCGGGAGCAGACGAAAATACAGGAAGAGTCAGGACTGGAGGATTCCATAGCATATGCCTTGCTGGTGGGGATGAAGGAAGAAGTGGAGACGATATTGGATGAAGAATTATAAAATGATAATAAGCTACGACGGGGGACGGTATCACGGCTGGGAACATAAGAAGGACGTGGATACGGTTCAGACCAGGATCGAAAGAGTTCTGTCCCGTATGTGTGACCAGGAGATCTGGATTAACGGCGCAGGGAGAACGGATGCCGGTGTACATGCCCAGGGAATGGTAGCCAATGCCCACATGGAAACTGACCTCACTTCTACCCAGATCCGGGATTACCTTAACCGTTATCTGCCGGATGACATCGCTGTCCTGGAGGTCAGGGAAGCTTCCGACCGTTTCCATGCCCGCTTTAACGCAGTCGGAAAGCTCTATCGCTACACCTGCTATGACGGTCCCATCAAGCCGGTTTTTCAACGAAAATATACCTATACACTTGAAAAAACAGTGGATATTAACCGCATGAAAGAAGCGGCGCAGTACCTGATTGGGGAGCATGATTTCAAGAGCTTCTGCGGTAACCCTAAGATGAAAAAATCCACGGTACGCCTGGTGGATTCTATTGAGATCCGAAGAAAAGGAGGCTATGTTATCCTTGACTTTCACGGAACCGGTTTCCTCCAGAACATGGTTCGGATTCTGACCGGAACCCTGCTTGAGGTCGGTTATGGGAAGATGGAGCCGGAACAGATGCCCTATATACTGGAGGCTAAAGAGAGGGCGGTTGCAGGACCAACTGCACCGCCACAAGGACTAAGTTTAATAAAAGTGGATTACTGATAAACGCCGAAGGGTGGAGACGCCGAGGGGTGGAGACGCCGAGGGATATATGATATCTCAAATCTTCGTTGTTCCTCGGAAGAATAGCACTGAGGTGCTATTCTTCCTGTGGTACAAAGGCGCTTTTCGATATCATATATCCTTCGGCTGTTTTCTGAGTAACATTTTTTTGTTTGGTGGATAGGAGCCATGGAAAAAGGTAATGTGTCAATATCCCATGGCACCAAATTGATGGAGTTGGTAAGTAGGAGCCATGGGAAAAGGTAATGTGTCGATATCCCATGGCACCAAATTGATGGAGTTGGTGGATAGGAGCCATGGGAAAAGGTAACGTGTCGTTATTCCATGGTAGCAAATTGATGGAGTTGGTGGATAGGAGCCATGGGAAAAGGTAACGTATCGTTAATCCATGGTACGAGTCCGATGGAGACGACAAACTGAAGCCTTGGAATAATTAAAATATGGCTAAACACTGAAATAGCGGGCACGCAGAAGTATCCATATTATTCAGATACTTCTACGTGCCCGCTACCTTATCTCTTTTATCTTCCTACGAATTTTTTGTAGATAGCGCGGATGGATTTTTCAAAATCTTTATTTCTGACGCCGATGATGATGTTAAGCTCAGAGGATCCCTGGTCGATCATCTTAATATTGACATCTGCTTCTGCCAGTGCGGCAAACAGTTTGCCGGCAGTACCGCTGGTAGAACGCATTCCACGGCCTACTACTGCAATCAGGGCAAGATCTGTCTCAATTTCAATACTATCCGGTGAAACCATACGATGGATGGCGGAGATGACTTTCTGCTCTTTTTCCAGGAATTCATCCGCATGGATTACCACGGTCATGGTGTCGATTCCGGAAGGCATGTGTTCAAAGGAAATATGATTGTCCTCCAAAGCCTGTAAAACTTTGCGTCCGAATCCAATCTCCGAATTCATCATGGACTTGGTGATGACCATAGCATTGAAGTCTTTTTTTCCGGCGATACCGGTCACGACATAATCCGGTTTCTGCCCCGTGGCTTCCACGATCCAGGTTCCTTCATCCTGAGGGCGGTTGGTGTTGCGGATATTGATTGGAATTCCACAATGGCGCACCGGGAAGATGGCCTCCTCGTGAAGAACGGAAGCACCCATGTAAGATAACTCTCTCAGCTCACGGTAGGTGATGAATTTGATGGGTTCCGGATTATCGATTATCCGGGGATCTGCTACCAGGAACCCGGAGACATCGGTCCAGTTTTCATAGATGTCAGCTTTACATGCCTGGGCCACTATGGACCCGGTGACGTCAGATCCTCCCCGTGAAAAAGTTTGAATCTCCCCATCTTTGCCAAGACCATAGAATCCCGGAATGACTGCTCTGTCGACTTCTGCCAGACGTTTGCCAAGAATTTTCTGTGTTTTATAAGGGTTGAGCATGCCATCTTCATTGAAATAGATGACCTCTTTGGCATCGATAAATTCATAACCCAGGTAGGCAGCTAAAATAATACCATTCAGATATTCGCCTCTGGAGGCAGTAAAACTCTTCTGTGGATTGGTGGCAAGTCTTTCGGAAATATCATTGAAATATTCGTCCATGTAGAGGTTAGTAAGCTCGAGGCCTTCCACGATTTCGTCATAGCGGGCTTTGATTCTGTCGAGGATAGGGGTGAAGTCTTTTCCTTCGATTGCCAGCTCATAAGCTTCCAGAAGCATGTCAGTTACCTTTGTATCCCCTGTGAATCTTTTCCCTGGCGCAGATGGAATTACGAAGACACGGGTGCTGTCCTGATGGATGATCTCCCCTACCTTTTTAAATTGATCTGCGCTGGCCAGGGAACTCCCGCCAAACTTTGCCACTTTTCTCATAAATAATCCCTCCGATATCTATCAAAGCAAACAGACCCTGATCCGTGTAAGTATGTCAGGGAAAACCGTGTTTTATCTAATATATTGCTAATATTATATTGCTAATTTTTTACTTCCTGCTTATCTTTATTACTTTACATGGATTGGCCGTAATTTGCAAGATGTTTTTCATAGAATCATGGAGAAATACAGGCTTTTTTCTGCATGTACAAAAAATAGCTGCCGTGATAAACACGACAGCTATTATTATCAGCATGATATTTTTTATCAGAATATCAATACAACATCGAATATCAGATCAGGAGAAGATTGGTTTTAAGGCATCAGCCAGAGCATCTTTCTTTGCCTGTGCGTCAGCAAGGTCTTTTCCAAGTGTAGTGAAGTATGTCTTGATCTTCGGTTCTGTACCGGAGGGGCGAACGATGGCAACGGAACCGTCTGCCAGATCATAGCGGAGCACATTGGCCGGTGGAAGACCGGTAGCTGCACTGTCTTTATAATCTGTCGCCTTTACTACAGCAATATCACCCAGAGCAACCGGTGGCTTGTCACGGAAGTCCTGCATGATGCCGGCCATCTTATCCATTCCGGTAAGCCCCGGGAACTCAAAGCTGTCCACCTTGTTCAGATAACGGCCGTATTCTGCGTAAATCTCCTCGAGACGTTGCTTGATGGAACTTCCCTGGCTGCGATAGTAGGCTGCCATCTCACAGATCAGCATGGATCCGATAACTGCATCCTTGTCGCGGACATAAGGGCCTGCCAGGTAACCATAACTCTCCTCGAAACCGAAGATGAAGCGATCCACTTCCCCGTCGGCTTCCAACTGGGCGATCTGGTCACCAATCCATTTGAAACCGGTTAGGGTGTTGCGCATCTCCACACCGTAATGTTCTGCGATAGCGTCAGCCAGAGGTGTAGAAACAATGGATTTTACTGCGACAGGTTTTTCAGGCATGGTACCTTTTTCGATACGGCCTGCGCAGATATAGTCAAGAAGGAGGGCACCCATCTCATTGCCGCTTACCAGTTCATAAGTTCCATCCGGACATTTCATTGCGATGCCTACGCGGTCTGCATCCGGATCGGTGGCAAGCATAAGGTCAGCGCCGGTCTCAACAGCAAGATCAAGACCGTATTTTAATGCTTCGAAGATCTCAGGGTTAGGGTAACTACATGTGGTGAAGTATCCGTTGGGATATTCCTGCTCCGGAACGATGGTGATATCCTCGATGCCGATTTCCCGCAGGACACGGGTGACCGGAACCAGGCCGGTGCCGTTGAGCGGCGAATAAGCCAGCTTCAGGCCGGCCGTCCGGCAGAGACCGGGGCGTACCTGGCAGGCCTCGATGGCCGCGTACAGGGCGTCCTTGCAGTCCTCGCCGACAAACTGGATCAGGCCCTTCTCCACGCCTTCCGCGAAGGACATGTACTTCGCGCCGGTCAGGACGTCCGTCTTCTGGATGGAAGCATAGACCACCGCCGCGGCATCGTCGGTCATCTGGCAGCCGTCCGGACCGTAGGCCTTGTAGCCGTTGTACTGTGCCGGGTTGTGCGATGCGGTGACCATGATACCCGCGTTGCAGTGATAGTAGCGTGTGGCAAAGCTCAGGGCCGGAACCGGCATCAGTTCGTCGTAAATGCGCACGTGAATGCCGTTGGCAGCCAGCACGCCGGCGGCGTCGCGGGCGAAGGTCCAGCCCTTCAGGCGGCTGTCATAGCTGATCGCGACGGTCTGCGTGCCTCCCTGGGTTTTCACCCAGTCCGCCACACCCTGTGTCGCCTGGCGGACCACCCAGATGTTCATCCGGTTGGTGCCGGCGCCCAGTGTACCGCGCAGGCCTGCCGTACCGAACTGCAGGGCCACGGCAAAGCGCTCGCGGATCGCTTCCTCGTCGTCCTGAATATCCTGCAGCTCTTTCTTAAGATCAAAGTCGATCAGATCTGCTTCCAGCCACCGCTTGTACTCTTCCTTGTACATAATAATGTCACCTCGATTTTCAGATTTCTCCGCACGGGCAGAGAGCTGTTCCCCAGCTGCAAAGAGGCTCCGGCTCCCGGAGAATGTTCTCCTGCGGCTGTGATTTTTATGGTTCTATTATGCCCGACTACAGAATTGTTCGTCAAGGGGTTTTGCAGATATTTTTTCAAACTGTAAAGACTTCGTGGCGGCCGGGAACCCTTTGACATGGCAGATCATTATGCGGCCAGCGTAGAAGAAGCTTTGCCCGGCATCTCTTGATTTTCCGTCCGCGATCGGCTATGGTATAAAGATGGAGCGGAGGAGCAGGCGCCGCGGCGCCGTGCAGGAGGAACGTATGAGATATGAGATTACACTGCCCGCCGGAGCGGCGCAGATACTGAGAAAACTGAATCAGGCCGGATACGAGGCTTATGTGGTGGGCGGCTGTGTGCGCGATGCGCTGCTGGACCGGGAGCCGGGCGACTGGGACATCACGACGTCCGCCTCGCCGCAGGAGGTGAAGGCTCTGTTCCGCCGCACCATCGATACCGGCATTCAGCACGGGACCGTGACCGTACTGGCGGGCGGGGGCAGTTACGAGGTGACCACCTACCGGCTGGACGGCGTCTACGAGGACGGCCGGCATCCGAAGCAGGTCACGTTTACGCGGTCGCTGACGGAGGATCTGGCGCGGCGGGATTTCACGATCAATGCCATGGCCTACCACCCGGAAGAGGGCGTGGTGGACCGCTTCGGAGGCATGGAGGATCTCGCGGCGCGCGTGATCCGCGCGGTCGGCGTACCGGCGGAGCGCTTTCAGGAGGATGCGCTCCGCATCCTGCGGGCCGTCCGTTTTTCCGCGCAGCTGGACTTTGCCATTGAAGCGGAGACGCAGCGGGCCATCCGGGATTTCGCCCCGCGGCTCTCACTGATCAGCCGCGAGAGGATCCGCGTGGAGCTGGACAAGCTGCTCTGCTCGGATCACCCGGAACGTTTCCTCACGCTGCAGGAGACCGGCATCACCGCCATGCTCTTTCCGGAATTTGACCGCATGCTGGAAATGCCGCAGAACAATTCCTACCATTGCTACGATGTGGGCACGCACACCATCGAGGTGGTGAAGGCCGTACCAGCCGACCGGGTGCTGCGCTGGACGGCTCTGCTGCATGACGTGGGGAAACTAGCCACCCGCACGACGGACGAGAAGGGCGTTGATCACTTCTACGGCCATGCGAAGGAGAGCGCCGCCTTTGCGGAGCGCTTCCTGCGGGACCTGCGCTTTGACAATCACACCATCAGCGAAGTGACCCTGCTGGTGCGCTACCACGACGCCTGGTTCGACGGCAGCGCGAAGGTCACGCGCCGTGTGATGGCCCGGGTCGGGGCGGACCATTTCCCCGCGCTCCTGACCATCGCCCGGGCGGATGCGCACGCGAAGAGCGCCTACGGGCAGGAGCAGCTGCTCCCGAAATACGATGAAGTGGAGCGGCGCTATCATGAGATCCTGGCGGCCGGGGAATGCACCAGCCTGAAGGATCTGGC
>CACZOS010000027.1 GCA_902782815.1 uncultured Lachnospiraceae bacterium
CCATCTGTTTGAACAGGGAGGATCACTTTTTGCCGCGGCTGACCCGGTCGAATCTGTGGATTTCCCGGAGGATCTTGGGGAGAGGACTGCGCTTTTCCGCAGTATTCTGGAATGGGCAAGACTCTATTCGGACAAAAATCCCGGCTTGATGAACATCAAGTTCGAGGAGTTTAATAATGAGGAAGAACTTACGGGGCTGATCTACAATATCGCTTCCGCCATCCCCTATGAGATCAGGAAAAAACAGGATATCCTGGAAGAGATCAGTGTCAAACGTCAGGCGGAACTCCTGCTGACCATCCTCATGGAAGAGGTTGAGATCAGTGATTACCGGAATGAGATCGCCAAAAAAGTCAAACACAATGTGGATAAAAACCAGAGAGAATACCTTTTGCGTGAACAGCAGAAGGTGATCCGGGAGGAATTGGGCGAGGACAATGCCGCTTCGGAAGCGGATGAGTTTCTGGAGAAATGCCGGAAGCTGAATGCGTCAGATTCAATAAAAGATAAGATCGAGAAAGAGATCAAAAGGTTTAAGACCATCCCTGCCATGTCGGCGGACAGCTATGCCATCCGCAATTATATCGAGACCATGCTTGAGATGCCCTGGGACGAAGCCTCCACGGACAATAATGATCTGCACCATGCCAGACAGATTCTGGAGGAAGACCATTACGGGCTGGAGAAGATCAAGGAAAGAGTCCTGGATTATCTCGCTGTCCGCAATATGACCGAAAACAACAACGCCACCATTCTTTGTCTGGTAGGTCCTCCCGGAACAGGGAAGACCTCCATCGCCAAATCGGTGGCAAGGGCGCTGGATAAGAAATATGTGAGGATTTCTCTCGGCGGTGTCAGGGACGAAGCAGAGATCAGAGGGCATCGGAAGACATATGTGGCTGCCATGCCCGGCCGTATAGCTGAAGGAATCCGGCACGCAGGGGTCTGTAATCCCCTCATGCTGCTGGATGAGATCGACAAGGCCAGCGGAGATCACCGGGGAGATACTGCCTCCGCATTACTTGAGGTTCTTGATGGCGAGCAGAATGTGAACTTCCGTGACCATTACCTGGAGGTACCCCTGGATCTGAGCAAAGTCCTTTTCATTGCCACGGCCAACGATATCGGTCTGGTTGCCAAGCCTCTCCGGGACCGTATGGAGATCATAGAGATCACCAGTTATACGGAAAATGAGAAGTTTCACATTGCGGAAAACTATCTGATCAGAAAGCAGAGAGAGGCTGCCGGTCTGAAACCGGAGGATGTGGAGATCACTGATGAGGCGGTCTATGCCATAATACGCAGATATACCCGGGAAGCCGGCGTCCGGAGTCTGGAGAGGAAGATCGGAACCCTCATGCACAAGGCAGCCAGGAGTATCCTGGAGCAGGGTAAAGGAATTCACGTGGATGCGGAAGATCTGGAAAAATACCTGGATGTGGCGCCTTACTCCGAGGAGGAAGGCCCTGATGATCCCCAGGTGGGTATTGTCCACGGCCTTGCCTGGACTTCTGTGGGAGGAGACACCCTTTCAATCGAGGTCAATACCATGCCCGGGAAGGGCAATCTGAAACTGACCGGACGAATGGGAGACGTGATGAAGGAATCCGCCGAGATCGGATTGAGTTATATCCGTTCCATCGCTCCCCGTTTTCATATCGGGGAAGCTTTCTTCCAGGATAATGATATCCATCTTCATATCCCTGAGGGGGCCGTTCCCAAGGATGGACCCTCCGCCGGGATCACCATGGCCACTGCCATGCTTTCCGCTTTTACAGGTATTAAGGTACGGGGAGATATCGCCATGACCGGGGAAATCACCTTAAGAGGTAAGGTTCTCCCCATCGGAGGTCTTAAAGAAAAACTTCTGGCGGCCAAAGTTGCCGGCATGAAGGAAGTGCTGGTACCTGAGAAGAATGAACGAAATGTACAGATACTGGAAAAGGAGATCACAGAAGGGATGAAGATCAGCTATGTGACCTCCATGGATGAGGTGCTGGAAAAGGCATTTCTGCCGGAAGAAAGGAGCTGAAAAGATGATCATCAAAAGTGCGGCCCTGGAGACCGTCTGCGGGATCACCAGCAAGCTGCCGGATAATCAATTGCCGGAGGTTGCCTTTGCGGGGAAGTCAAATGTGGGGAAGTCTTCCCTCATCAATACCCTGATGAACCGCAAATCCCTGGCCCGGACTTCCTCTCAGCCGGGGAAAACCCAGACCATCAATTTCTATAATGTCAACGGGGAACTTTATATCGTGGATCTTCCCGGGTACGGTTATGCCAGGATTTCCAAATCCGTCTCGGAAAAATGGGGACCCATGATCGAGAACTATCTCCACAGCTCCCGGATGCTGCGCATGGTCTTCCTTCTGATCGACCTGCGTCATCCCCCTACCAAGAATGATGTTCAGATGTACCGGTGGATCCTGAGCAACGGCTTCTCCCCGGTGATCGTCGCCACGAAGGCGGATAAGATCAAGAGGAGCCAGCTCCCCAAAAACCTTAAGATCCTGAAGGATACCTTGAAAGTGATAGAGGGGGTACCGATCATCCCCTTCTCCTCCGTCACAAAAGCAGGCAGGGAGGAAATCTGGCAGCTTATTGAGGAATATGCCCTGGGAGAAGAGATGGAGATACCGGAGGAAGATTCCTGATCAGGCTTCCGATTCCTGATCAAGGAGCAGCAGCTCCATCACCTTGCTGTACACGCCGTCACAGCGATCTTTCCACCGGTCACAGACCGCAATCGCCTGTTCTTTGGATACCACATTCAGCTTAAGTTCCAGAAGGGTGGTTCCCTTCTCCCTTATTCCTGCCTCCACCATGTATTCTCCCTTCTTCAGGGGATAGTATCTGGCGGTGATATCCACTTCTTTGCGAAGCTCATATTTATGTTCCGCGAAGTAATCCAGGATGTCCTTTTTGATGGGAGGAGAGATCTTGTCCTCGAAGAGGCTTATTGTCTCCTTACCGGAATCCGTCAGGTAGAAATTCGTGGTATTCCGCACGGTTTCCCCCCGGAGGAATCCTGCATCCAGCAGTTCGTTGATGGACCGCTGCAGGTGAAAATATGATGTATAACCGGAGTGGATGAAAAACTCGCTGAGCTGGGAGGTAGTCATGGGAAAATCCAGATTATCCAGCATAAATAAGATCATCAGTTTATAGAGAGTGAAGGTTTCTTCCGACATAACTGTCCCCCTGTTTTCTGTTTCTTCGTTTCAGTTCCTTTTGTATGGTGTTCAGGACCTTGTGTTTTTCCAGGATCCATTTCGGTTCGATGAGGAGATTTCTGGGCCCGTCCCCGGTAATCCGTTCGACTACGATATCCGGGCGAAGACGGACGAGACAGCCGATGACCACATCCACATATTCCTCCATGGTATACAGAGGAAACGGATGCTTTTCATGATAAGCCGCCAAAGGTGTGGATTTTAGAAGATTCAGCATGGAGATCTTGATTCCGGAAACCGGAAGCCGGTTAAGGTAGTCGATCGTCTCATACTGCATGCCGGCGGTCTCACCGGGAAGTCCCGCGATGATATGTGCGGTGACTCTCAGCCCGTGTTTATGGCAGCGCAGGACAGCCTCATCAAATATCCGGGAAACATATCCCCGGTTTAAAAACAGAGCGGTCCTGTCGTGGCAGGTCTGGAATCCCAGTTCCAGGAAGACCGGTTTTTTTCGGTTAAGTTCTTCCAGGTAAGACAATACGGATTCCGGCAGGCAGTCAGGCCTTGTCCCGATGATCATTCCGCAGACCTCCTCCCGGTCCAGGGCTTCCTCATAGAGGAGGCGCAGGCGGGAAAGGGGGGCATAGGTATTGGTATAGGCCTGAAAGTAAGCCAGGTATTTACTGCCCTGATATTTCTTTGAAGTCTGGGATTTACCTAAAACTATCTGTTCTTTAATAGAATAACAAGATTTTTCAGCAAACTCGCCGCTTCCTCCCTGGCTGCAGAAAAGACATCCTTCGGTAGACAGCGTTCCGTCCCTGTTGGGGCAGGTAAAGCCGCCGTCCAGACAGATCTTAAAGACCTTTTCCCCGAAATACTCTTTTAAAAAACGGGAGTATGAATAATATCTCTCCATCCCGGCTTTCTCCTTACCCAATTAAAAATCAACCCCTATTCTAACATTGCTTTTCTGATTTCGCAATGAAGAATGACTTGACGAATAATTGCTTTAACATATATAAAATGGTTGATTTAATTTCCGGATATGCTATCATAGACTTAAGTAATCATACTTGTTCTGTTTTCTGAATATCTTTCGATATTTAAGATCACAAGGGAGCAGTCTCAGGCTGTTCTGTCATTTTTTTCCCAATGACCGACAATCAGATATCCGCCTCTCAAAGTACAGGATATTATTATGCCTGTATCCGGCTTTCTGGCTGTGAGCTGCGGTATCCTGTCCATACAGTATTGATGAAATCGATAGGAGGTATCATATGGATCGCAGTACAATGACCCTGGCTCAGCTTCGCGCTGAAGCCAAAGAAAAAGGTTTGAAAAAGATTTCCGCCATGAAAAAGAGCGAGCTGATCCAGGCCCTTGAATCTGCGGATGCTGAGGCAGACCGGTCCGCAGCCGCCCGGCCTGAGGAAGTATCCGGAGGAACATCTCCCGCAGAGGAGAAACCGGCAGGCTTAAACAACGCAAACCAGCAGAACAGCTCTAATCAACAGAGCGGCCAGAATCAGCAGAGCAATCCGAATCAGCAGAATACGGATAAGCAGATGAAAGCGGAGGGGATCCTGGAAGTGGTGGAGGCAGGATACGGCTTTATCCGGAGCGAGAATTACCTCACCGGCAGCAATGATGTCTATGTATCCCATTCCCAGATCCGGAAGTTCAATTTAAAAACAGGAGATATCCTTAAGGGAAATATCAAGTTCAATTCTCCCAACGATAAATATGCCGCCCTGATCTTCATTGAATCCGTCAACGGCTACAAGCCGTACGAAGCACAGAGACGGAAAAACTTTGAAGATCTTACCCCCGTTTTTCCCAACGAGCGAATTAAACTGGAGATTCCGGACGGCCCGGTATCCGTCCGCATGCTGGACCTTCTGTCCCCTATCGGGAAAGGCCAGAGAGGGATGATCGTCTCTCAGCCCAAGACGGGAAAGACGACTCTGCTCAAACAGATTGCCAAAAGCATCATTCAGACGGAACCGAAAATGAAGGTGATCGTCCTTCTGATAGATGAGAGACCTGAGGAGGTTACGGATATCCGGGAATCCATTGAAGGGAAGAACGCGGAAGTGATCTATTCCACTTTCGATGAGCTGCCGGAACATCACCGCCGGGTTGCAGAGATGGTTCTGGAGAGGGCCAAACGTCTGGTGGAGCATAAAGAGGATGTGGTGATCCTTCTGGACAGCATCACCCGTCTGGCAAGGGCCTATAATCTCATTGTTCCGCCCAGCGGCAGGACCTTGTCCGGAGGTCTCGACCCTGCGGCCTTATACATGCCGAAAAAATTCTTCGGCGCCGCCAGAAATATGAGGGAAGGCGGAAGCCTGACCATCCTGGCCACCGCTCTGGTGGACACCGGAAGCAAAATGGATGATGTGGTATTCGAGGAATTTAAGGGCACCGGCAACATGGAAGTGGTGCTGGACCGCAAACTGGCTGAAAAACGGATATTCCCCGCCATCAATATCCAGAAGTCCGGAACCAGAAGAGAGGACCTTCTCCTCACCAGGGAAGAACAGGAGATCGGCTATGCCCTCCACCGGGAGATGTCCGGAGTCCGTTCGGAAGAAAATATGGAGCAGATCCTGAAGATTTTCAGGAATTCCCGGAGCAACGAGGAATTCATTTCCACGATGAAGCAGTCTCTCCTGCGCAGGTAGGGGAAAAAGAGAGTAAAGCCGGATAAAAGATCAAGGATTGACATTACGGCTGATCCCGGATAAACTGGGAGACAACCGGGGTCAGATCAGACGTCCGGCAAGGATGAGGAAATAATATGTTAAAAAAGTATCTGACCGTATTTTTTATCTCCATGGTGCCCATTGTTGAGCTCAGGGGGGCTATACCCATTGCCCATGCCATGGGGCTGCCGACAATTACCAGCTACGTGCTGGCCATCATAGGAAATATGATTCCGGTACCGTTTATCTACTTTTTTGCCAGGAAGCTGCTGGAATGGATGAGCCGCCAGTCCTCCGTCATCGGAAAAGCCGGTAGATGGCTCCTTCAAAAGGGGGAAAGAGGAGGAAACAAGATCAAAGAGAAGGCGGGAAAGAACGGCGTTTTTCTGGCTCTGCTCCTCTTTGTGGGCATACCCCTTCCGGGCACGGGAGCCTGGACAGGAACCCTTGCCGCAAGTATTCTGGAGCTGGACTTCAGGACCAGTGTGGCCGCATGTATGGGAGGAGTTCTTCTGGCAGGTCTGATCATGAGTTCCGGGAGCAGGATCGTCATGCTGATCATGGGCCTGTTCTAATAAATAATTCAGAATAGATTAGGGGTGATGATGTGAAAAGACAGGGAAATATGCTGCAGAGGATGTACGGATTTGACAGTCTGTCCATCTTTCTTATCCTGATATGCTGTATTCTGAACCTGATCACTTTCATCCGCCCGTCGGGATCGTTTCTTTATCTGGGTCCGGTGGGGTCTCTTTTTCTCATTGTGTGTGCCATTCGTGGTATATCCGTTAATTATGAGCAGAGGCAGAAGGAGAATGAGACATTTCTGGACATGATCCGGCCTTTGACCAAAGGCCTGGACCGTTGGGAAGAGGAACGGGGGCAGAGAAAGATGTTCCGGTTTTTCAACTGCTCGGACTGCAGGCAGAGGATATGCGTCCCCAAGGGAAAAGGGAGGATCGAGATCACCTGCCCGGAATGCGGGACAAAATTCATCAAAAAGACCTGATCTGTTTTTCAGCGGCTGCTTTTGAAAAGACACAGCCACAGTAATTCTGGCGGTAAAGGCCATATTTATGCGACAGTTCAATGGAGCGGAGGTATCCGCTCTTTTTTTTGAAGTCGGATGGAAGATGAGGAACCCCGTATTCCCGGGAAAGCCTTTCTCCGATCTCGTTGATCCAGGCAGCATTTTTGTGGGGGCTGATGGACAAGGTGGTGGTGAAATAGTCCGCATGGACTTCCGCCGCTTTTTCCGCGGCCTGACGCATACGGAGTTCATAGCAGAGATAGCAGCGTTCCCCCCCTTCCGGGAGATCTTCCCTGCCCCTGGCCATGGAGAAAAAGCGTTCCGGGTCGTAAGGCCCTTCGATAAAGGTAATCTCCTGCCCATAGCCGGCCTCTTTCACAAATCTCATGATCTCCTTCAGCCTTTTCTGATATTCATCTTCCGGGCTGATATTGGGATTATAGTAGTAGACCAGGAGATGAAAATAGTCGTGGAGATATTCCAGGACATAACTGGAACAGGGGGCGCAGCATGCATGGAGAAGCAGACTGGGTTTTTCCCCTTTTGACTTTTCCAGATCCAGGAGAATTTTATTCAGTTTTTTTTGGTAATTGATCTTATCCATAATTATCCTTTCTGTTTCAGTATTGTCGCACAAGCAGGAGAAAAAAGCAACTCCGGGGTTAGTGTAATGGAATTGAAAGGAAATCAAAAGAATTACGTGGAAATATGAATATTCCTTAAATTTTGGTGCCAGGAGATGATTTTTAATCCATTTTATGGTATCATACCTAGGGTGATTATGAAATTACAGGAGGAGCCATATGATTAGAAGAAAGAAGCCAAAGGAAGAGATCAATGACAGGCCCTTTACTGATATAGATTTAAGCATTCCCGAGGATTTCCCGGAGGAAGATCCCCTTCGTGAGAAGGAGGAGAAGACCAAAAAGACAGAGAAGGTGACGGATGATCCGGCTGAAGAAGATGATATCCTCATAATTGACGAGGAAGTATCCGAACTTGACAAGCTGGGTGAGGGGAAGAAAATTTCCAAAAAAATCATCGCCGTCATCGCTGCGGGTATCCTGGCTCTGGCCGTGGGAATCTTTTTTATCGTAAGGAATATGGACAGTGGAACAGAGGGGAAAGTTTACGTGGAATCCGTGAAGATCCTCGCGGGTCTTGGTTCCGCCAACGGAGGGACCAACCGTTTTACCGGTGAAGTGGAAGCCCAGGAATCCTGGAAGATCACTCTGGAATCCGATTTGTCCGTGGAGGAATGTTATGTCAAGCCCGGCGATGAGGTTAAAAAGGGAGACAAGCTCTTTAAATATAATACCGAGGAGCTGAAACTCAACAAGGAGAGGAAGGAACTGGAACTGGAGACCATGCAGAATGAGAACAATCAGCTCTCCAGAGATATCAATACCTACCAGTCCGACCTGAAATCCGCCAACACCAGTGAAAAGATAGAACTGCAGACGCAGATCCTCACTGCGCAGACTACCATCAAGAAAAATGAATTCTCCATCAAATCCTGTAAAGAAGAGATCGAGAAGATCAAGGGCAATATCGAGGAAGCCACGGTAAAGAGCAAGATGGACGGTGTGGTCAAGAAGATCAATGTTGCCCTGGGGACATCCAACAGTTCCGATGAAGAGAATACCAATACCGAAACGGAAAATCAGGAGGAGAATTCCGTTTACATGACCATACAGTCAGTGGGAGATTACCGGGTCAAGGGCAAGATCAAGGAAACCAATGTCTCCGACCTGGCTGAAGGAGACAGGGTGATCGTCCGCTCCAGGGTAGATGACGCAACCTGGTCCGGAACCGTCAAGGATGTCAAGACAGATGAGAATGTCCAGGAGAACTCCTCCTCCGATGAGTACAGCTACGCCTATTCGGAAGACAACGGCGCAGAGACAGCATCAACTTATTATTTCTATGTGGAACTGGAAAAGATGGACGGCCTCCTTATGGGACAACACGTCTTTGTGGAGCTGGATAACGGACAGGAGGATAAGGAAGGTATCTGGATCTCTTCCGCCTATATCCTGGCGGAGGATGGCACTTACTATGTATGGAAGGACAAGAAAGGCCATCTGGATAAGACCGAGGTGGAGATCGGTGAATACGATGAGACACTGGATGAATACCAGATTCTAAGCGGAATCTCTCCCGATGACTATATAGCCTGTGATGATATCGAGCTTAAATCCGGCATGAAGACTACCAAAGTGGATCCCTATTCCGAGGAAACTGACGGAGAGGCAGAAGAAGGAGGAGAAAGCGGAGATGGCGGCATGAATCCTGACGGAGTATATGACGATATGGACGACGAATCTTTTGATGATTCCGGCATGGGTGAGGAAGACATGGGTGGCGGGATGGAAGAAGAAAACTCTGATGGAGAGTAGTTTTACAGGACCTCCCGCAGAATGTTGACCGACCGGCAGGAAAGGAAAAAATGACAATGCTTTTAAGATTGACCAATATCTATAAAAACTATATGCATGGCAGGATCGTTGTTCCGGTACTGAAGGATGTCAATGTTTCAGTGGAAGAGGGGGAGTATGTTGCCATCATGGGCCCCTCCGGGTCAGGAAAGACCACTTTGATGAATATCATCGGCTGTCTTGACCGGCCCACTAAGGGGGATTATTACCTGGAGGAGGAAAGCATCACCGATTATGATGAGAACCAGCTGTCTGACCTGAGACTGAAGACCCTGGGATTTGTTTTTCAGAGCTTCAATCTGCTCAACCAGATGACTGCTCTTGACAATGTGGCTCTGCCATTAAGCTATGCTGGTCTTCCCATCCGGAAGAGGAGGGAGATTGCCTTCCGGGCTCTAAAAAGAGTAGGTCTTGCAGACCGCGTCCATTTTAAACCTACTCAGCTGTCCGGCGGACAGCAGCAGAGAGTCGCTATTGCAAGAGCTCTGGTCA
>CACZOS010000028.1 GCA_902782815.1 uncultured Lachnospiraceae bacterium
CATCGCGGTGGAACCGGCCTCCTGCCCCAGCTTTACCCGTGGTAAATTTGCGTACGATTTCTGCGACACCGGCATGATCTGCCCTCTGGCAAAAATGTACACCCTGGGAAGCGGATTCATCCCCTCCCCGAACCATGCCGGCGGACTCCGTTTCCACGGGATGAGCACCATCCTGTCACAGCTTTATCATGATGGTTACATGGAAGCTGTTTCCGTGGAACAGACCGCAGTATTTGAGGCCGCCGAACAGTTTGCCAGAGTAGAAGGAATCCTTCCGGCTCCCGAGAGCAGCCATGCCATCCGGACAGCCATCGATGAAGCATTAAAATGTAAAGAAACCGGGGAAGAGAAAAATATCCTCTTCGGTCTGACCGGAACAGGCTATTTTGATATGGTGGCTTATGAACAGTACCATGATGGAAAAATGAATGATTATATTCCTTCCGATGAAGACCTGGCAAAAGGTTTTGAAGGAATACCCCGTTTTCCGGGAAATGAGTAGACAAAAAGAATGACCGGGGATTCGTAAACCTCCCTAAAACCTACATTATTCCCTCATTCGAATATATATGTCTATGGACAGGAAAAGAGGCATTAGCTCTTCTCCTGTCCTTTCTCATCCTTGTCTTCACCGGCCTGCCCGATCAGGGCCGACAGTTCTGCAGGATACAGCTTATGCTGCAGCCGGGGAAAAGCTTTATGGATACGTTGAAAACCCATATAGGCATATCTGGTCTGCCTTCTGATCATTGCTGCCTGCTCTCTCAGCTCCGCTTTTGCAAGAGCCGCCTGATCCCTTAATTCCGCTTTGGCAAGGGCTGCCTGATCCCTTAATTCCGCTTTGGCAAGGGCTGCCTGTACCCTTCCTTCCTGAATCCTGGCATCGGCCTCCATTGTTCCCTCTCCCACTTTCTCGGTAAGCCCATCGCTGAACCTCCGCATCCGGGCAGCAATCCTGTTCATCTTTTCCAGATCCTTATTCAGTTCCATGACAGTGAGAACAGTGATCACAAAATCAGTGAAAAAGATGACCCATATGACCAGAACCAGAATGTGTCCGAACATGCCATCCAAAAGAGTTACGTTTAACTCAACAAGGGGATGGATGACCTTCAGGGCAAAAACGATGCAGATCCCCCAGGCAAGGGAGAACCTCAGGCAGATATATCCCCCCAGATTGAAGGGTTCTTCTGAATAATCCCACCAACGCATATGAAAGATCCGGAAAAGGATAAAACCGCCGAACAGCTCGATGAGTGTGGCAAAAACCGTTCCACCCAGAAAAAGCAGAGGGATATTATCCAAAAAGGGATGGAGGATCAGAAGAACCGACAGGATACCGAAACCGTAGATGGGACAGACCGGCCCGTTCATAAATCCCCTGTTTATCACCTTTCCGGCACAGAGAACATGATAAACCACTTCCAGAACCCAGCCCAGAAAAGAGTAAAAAAGAAAAAAAGAAGTGATATAGTAATAACTCATATTAATCCTCCCGTTCATTTCATTTCTATTCTACCTATTCATCCTTTCACGGTCAAGGCGGGAAGAATCCTCCTATTTTCTCCATGTTGTGAACAATTAATTATCCTTAAAAAATTGTTGCCATCATTCATAAAATGATATAATACATTTAAGAAAATCTGTTTTTGGGTGAATATGCGATTACAATCATGGGAAGGAGATTACTTATGACGAATAATAATATGGATAAGATCATCGCTGATGCAATTGCCAAGGTATTAAATGATAATGCAGAATTCTCCAACGTAGCCCGTCCGAAGCCCACAAGAGCTTCCACAGCTACACAGGGAGCCTGGACTATCGAAAAAGCTCCCAAACCCTCTTCCGCTACCCGCGGTGCATGGGATTCCACCAACACTCCCGGAGGAGTTTCCGCACACGCGAAGGAAGTATGGACCAAGGATCAGCTTGTTGACGCGGTTACCAAGGCGGCCATGACTGTTCTTGCCTTC
Organism: uncultured Lachnospiraceae bacterium; assembly: GCA_902782815.1. GTDB lineage: Bacteria > Bacillota > Clostridia > Lachnospirales > Lachnospiraceae > Anaerobutyricum. The sequence continues at coordinate 1,977 of CACZOS010000028.1, forward strand.
AACAATAACAAGATCGGCGGACCGGTAAAACCGTCATCCTCCAAGATCATCGGCTACGATAAAGCCGGTGCTAAGCCTGCTGCCAACAAGGTTCTCTCCGATACCATGGTGGAAGGAAAAACCTCCGCTGCAACGCAGCCTGCCTTCAATAAGCCCGAGGATTACAATCATAAGAAACTGTCTGCTTCCGTAGCTGCACAGATCCTTACCAATGTTTATAAACTGAATCAGTAATTATTGATCGGCATATCTGCAGATAACCTGTTTAAAGGATAGTTAAAGGGTGGTCTCCATTTGGGAGACCACCCTTTTGTTATGCTTTATTTTAATAAATGATCCGTTCTTCCTAACCTGAAACTTCCATAAAGGCAGAGGGCTTAAGCTTCTCGTATTTCTTGAAGATCTTACTGAAATACCCGGCATCACTGTACCCCAGCAAGAAGGAGATATCCGATATGTTCATCTCACTGGAGACCATATATCTTTTTGCGCTCAGGATTTTCCTCAGATGAATATAATCCACCACACTGATCTGATAGTATTTTTTAAATATCCTGCTCAGATAGCCGTTGCTCACCCCTGCGTCATCTGCCAGCTCGGTCAGGGAGATCTCTTCATTAATATTGTTTTCAATATACTGTAGCACTTTATTCATGAAAGAATACTTCATGACACAGATCTGCCGGTAGACCTCGGTGATGATCTGAATCAGCCAGCAATAGCACAGTACCCTGTTGGACATGATCTTGGAGGTCAGCGGATATTTCTGCAGATAATGCTTTTTCTGGGCATAATCCATCCCTGGGATCATATAGAATAATTTAGAAGCCGTAACCTTCAGCGAATCCCTGTACAAAGAGGAGTCAAGATCGTCATATATGTGCCGGATAAAATCTTTGGAGATATCGTAGGATTCCTTGTAATTCCTGTCCTCCACAGACTGGAGCAGGGATTTGAGGTGATCGTCCTCCTCCACGGTCTGATGTTCATCCCGCGCGCAGAGTTCCGCCAGGCGCTGCCGGGTGATGGGTTTGAGAAGATAGTTATCTATTCCCGCGGTGATGGCTTTATTCATCAGATTCATGTTCCGGTAATTACTCAGGATGAACGTGGTGATATCCGGATAAGAATTCTTGATCTCCCCGCAGATATCAATACCGTTTTCCCTGCCCATCAGAACTTCGGAAAAAACAATCTGGGGATGAAAGGTATTCACCATCTTCATGGCATCGATCCCGGTCTCCGCCACACCCACCAGCTGACAGTTTTCCACCTTGTCGATCAGTTTTCTAAACGTTTCCTGAAATAAGTATTCCTGTTCGATCAGAAGTATTTTAATCAATGTCCGTCTCCCATTATTTTATTCAGTATCACTCTCAGATCCATTCCAGTCCCCGTTCATCGATGGATCCGGAATTTCTCGGAAGATCCAGGATGATCAGTTCGGGGACGATGGAGATCTTATAATCCTCCGAATATTCATAGGCGATCCTCTGCTCCAGAAGATTGAGCTGTTCCAGGTAAAATCTCTCGTCAAAAACATTACCCGAAGCATTAAGATAGCCGACGCTTTTCAGATATTTTCCTGTATGCTCAAACTGCAGGGTAAGAACAAAGCGGTCAATGGTATACTCGGTATCAATATGGATCACTCCCCGATAATTGCTGTTGAGTATTCCAAAGTTAAGGATGTACTCCACCAGGGGAAAAATAATCAGTTTGGGAATCAGCTGCGACTCATCCTCCGGAGATTTATCTATCCTGACCTCCAGACGGTCCTGATACTGTCTCTTCAGAACCTCCAGGTATTTCTCCATCTGACTTATCTCCTGCCCCACAGAGACATAATCTCTGCCGAATTCCACATAATAACGCAGGAAAGAAGTAAAGATTTCCGCGACCTCCTGAGTCTTCACCGCATTTTCCAGTACGGCAAAATTAAAGAGGGTCGCCAGCATATTGAGGAGTACCTGAGGCTGTATGTTGTTTTTCATGGAGATCAGTTTCATCTCCTGTATCGTTTTTTTCAGTTCCCTGTTCTTCTTCCGAAGGTCCCACAGATGAACCTTATTGTGTTCGGAATCCCCCAGACTGAGGGCGTAATTCTCCTTCTGGCACATCTCGGAGATCATGTAATATACCAGGTCGGATACCGCCCGGATCTTCTCCGCGGACCAGGCGGGAAATGTCTTCAGTAGTTCTTCCTGCCCCTTATGCCCTCTATCCTCTTCAGTCTGGATCAGTACTTTTCCGGTATCCGGATCCACATAATCCGGATTCTCACAGCGGACATATCCACAAATCATGGCGCCCAGATACTGACCGTTGACTATAATCGGGACCGCAGCCTTTACCAGGGCGCTCCTGTCCCGGAAGAGATAAGGCTGATTAATAATGGCCGACTTAGCCGCAGCCAGGGCTTCGGAAATCCGGTCAATATTCCCTTCTCCCCCCTTCAGGAGATAGTTTTTGTAGTATTCCTGCTCATAACCGGCTACCACCTTCTCTCCACGGTAATCGATGGTCGAGACGGAAAATCCGGTGGCATCAGCGATCTTTCTCTGCAGGTCTCCGATCACCTCTCTGCCGAACAATCCCATGAGGCTGATATCTTTATTCCTGTTTTCAATCTGTACATGATCCATTTTCGTATCCACTCCAGAAATATCATTACCTAAGACTATAAACAATTTTCCTTAAAATGAAAAATAAAAACCTTATTTTCCTTTGCTCAAAGATCATTTGCCCGGGATAATATAATATAGCCTTCTCATTATCCTATCATACATATAAATTTGTAAATATCAACACATTTAATATGATATAGGAAAAACAGAAATATTACTTGTAATATCCTATACATTTTTTTGTTTTATTCCGTTGTCTTAAAGGGTATAAAAAAGGCTTATGGTATGACACACTCTCCGTACGGAAAACCTTTTTTCCGAAAGCCTGTAAACCATAAGCCCTTAATCATATTCTGTTATATTTATTTCGTTTTCAGATGATTATCTTCCTTCTGTCCGGATATCACAAGCCTGCCTTAACCCGGTCAAAGGTATCCCTGATCTCCTGGGAAGGTTCCTCGGTGACAAGGGAAACCACAACATTCACAACAAGAGCGATGATAAAAGCCGGAAGCAATTCATAGATAGCCCAGGCTCCTCCCATGGGAGCAATGAGGAATTTCCAGACAAAGATGGCCACTCCGCCGGCAATCATGCCGAAGGTGGCACCTGCCCGGTTGCTTCTTCTCCAGAAGAGGGCCAGGAGAACTACCGGACCGAAAGCGGCACCGAAACCTGCCCAGGCAAAGGAAACGACACGGAACACAGAGCTGTTGGGATTCCAGGCGAGAAGGATTCCCACCACAGCAATGCCCACAACAGTAAGTCTGGCTACGATCATGGAAACCCGGGTACTTAGTTTTACACCGAAGAATTCACGGACCAGGTCTTCAGACA
>CACZOS010000029.1 GCA_902782815.1 uncultured Lachnospiraceae bacterium
GCGCGTATCCGTCTCGCGAAGCACGCGGGCAACAAGATCATGGAGCTCGTGGAAAAAGACATCCGTCCCCGCGACATCATGACGGAAGATGCCTTTCTGAACGCCATGGCGGTTGACATGGCTCTCGGCTGTTCCACGAACACGATGCTGCATCTGCCCGCGATTGCACAGGAGGCAGGCGTCAGAATCGACATGAACGTGGCAAACGAGGTTTCCGGCAAAACACCGAACCTGTGCCATCTGGCACCTGCCGGTCCCACCTATATGGAAGACCTTAATGAAGCAGGCGGTGTCTACGCTGTCATGAATGAGCTGAGCAAGAAAGGCCTCTTAAATGAAGATCTGATCACCGTTACCGGAAAAACGGTGGGAGAAAATATCAAGGATGCGGTCAACCTGAATCCGGAGGTTATTCGTCCCATCGACAATCCCTATATGGCTTCCGGCGGAATCGCTGTCCTTAAAGGGAATCTGGCTCCGGATACCGGAATCGTGAAACAGTCCGCTGTCGTTCCCGAGATGATGGTTCATGAGGGCCCCGCCCGGGTGTTCGACTGTGAAGAGGATGCCATTGAGGCGATCAAGGGCGGAAAGATCGTTGCCGGTGACGTGGTGGTCATCCGTTATGAAGGACCCAAAGGCGGTCCCGGCATGAGAGAGATGCTCAATCCCACTTCTGCCATCGCGGGCATGGGCCTGGGTTCCTCCGTTGCCCTGATCACCGACGGACGTTTCTCCGGCGCTTCCCGCGGAGCATCCATCGGCCATGTTTCCCCCGAGGCGGCTGTGGGCGGTCCCATCGCCCTGGTTGAAGAGGGAGACATCATCAAGATCGATATTCCCAACAATAAGCTGGATGTGGACATTTCCGACGAGGAGATGGAAGAAAGAAGAGCGAAATGGCAGCCCAGGGAACCCAGGGTCAAGGAAGGATACCTCCTTCGTTACGCCGCTCTGGTCACCTCCGGAAACCGGGGGGCAGTCCTCGATCTGGATCAGATCAAATAATGGTAAAGGGGAGTTAACATGAGACAGATTTTAAACGGTTCAGAGATCGTTATCGAATGTTTGAAAGAACAGGGAGTGGATACCATCTTCGGATACCCGGGAGGTACCATCCTCAACATATATGATGAATTATACAAACACAGCAATGAGATCAGGCATATCCTGACATCCCATGAGCAGGGTGCTGCCCATGCGGCGGACGGCTATGCCAGGGCCACCGGAAAGGTGGGGGTATGTTTTGCCACATCAGGACCCGGGGCAACCAATCTCGTGACAGGTATCGCCACGGCCCATATGGATTCCATCCCCATCATCGCCATCACCTGCAATGTGGGGGTCAGCCTGCTGGGTAAGGATTCCTTCCAGGAGATCGATATCCGTGGTGTCACCGTGCCCATCACCAAGCACAATTTTATCGTGAAAGACATCGAATCCCTTGCGGATACCATCCGCCAGGCTTTCCGCATCGCCCAGACAGGTCGAAAAGGACCTGTCCTGATCGATATCACCAAGGATGTTACCGCCGCTACCACCTACTATGAGAGCAAGGAGCCGGAGAAGATCTATCCCGTCAGCGAGACCATTCAGGAAAGCAAGATCAAGGAAGCCCTGGATGCCATCGAAGCCGCAGATAAACCCTTCGTCCTTCTCGGAGGAGGATGTACCCTTTCCGATGCTTCCGGGGAAGTCAGGGAGTTTGTCCGCCTTCTGGACGCTCCGGTCTGCGACACCCTGATGGGCAAAGGAGTATATCCGGGCAACGCTGAGTATTATACAGGCATGCTGGGTATGCATGGGACCAAAACGTCCAATTTCGGCGTTTCCGAGTGTGATCTTCTGGTGGCTATCGGCTGCCGGTTCAGCGACCGTGTATACGGCAACGCGGATACCTTCGCAAGCAATGCCAGGATCATTCAGATCGATATCGATTCCGCAGAGGTAAATAAGAACATTATGGTGGATATCGGGATCATCGGCGATGTCAAGGCGGTCCTCACCATGATGAACAAGAGACTGAAACAGCAGTCCCACCGGGAGTGGATCGACCATATCATGGAATTAAAGCAGAAATATCCCCTGACCTATCATCAGGACAGGCTGGCCGGACCGGCCATCGTGGAGAAGATCGAGGAGCTTACCGGCGGAGAGGCCGTGATCTGTACCGAAGTGGGCCAGCATCAGATGTGGTCCGCCCAGTTCTATCACTATCCCGAACCCCGCAGATTCCTCACCTCCGGAGGCCTGGGTACCATGGGATACGGCCTTGGAGCCTCCCTGGGTGCCAAGGTGGGATGTCCGGACAAGGTGGTGGTAAACATCGCCGGTGACGGATGTCTGCGCATGAATCTCCAGGAGATCGCCACGGCCACCAGATCTGAGATCCCGGTGATCGAAGTGGTGATCAACAACCAGGTACTGGGTATGGTCCGTCAGTGGCAGACTCTTTTCTACGGCGGCAGATATTCCCACACCACCCTCAAGGATAAGGTTGATTTCGTGAAAGTAGCCGAAGCCATGGGCGGCAAGGCGAGAAGAGTGACCACCATAGAGGAGTTTGAAGAGGCATTCAAGGAAGCCATGGCAGGAAAGGATTTCTACCTTATCGACTGTATGATCGACAGTGATGACAAGGTATGGCCCATGGTGGCACCGGGCGGTTCCATCGCCGATGCCTTTGCCGAGGAAGATCTGGAGAAATAAGAGAACAAATAACCAAAGGAGTAATTTAACATGTTTCAGTATAAATGTCTCAACCCCATCGCTCAGGTGGGTCTGGACCGTCTGCCGGAGTCTTTCGTTGAAGTGGAAGATATCGCGGAAGCCCAGGCGGTGCTGGTAAGAAGCGCAAGCATGCATGATCTGCCCGAACTTCCCAAACTCTGCGCGGTGGGAAGAGCCGGCGCGGGAACCAACAATATCCCGGTGGATGATTATGCCAGGAAGGGAATCGTGGTATTTAACGCCCCGGGTGCCAATGCCAACGCCGTCAAAGAGCTTGTTCTCACCGGTATGCTGATGGCTTCCCGGGACCTGATCGGCGGTTCCGAATGGGTCATTAAGAACCAGGAAGATGAACTGATCACCAAACATATGGAGAAGGCAAAGAAAAAGTTTGCCGGCACGGAGATCAAGGGCAAGAATCTGGGTGTGATCGGCCTGGGCGCCATCGGCGTCCTTGTTTCCAACGCGGCCTATGATCTGGGTATGGAGGTTTACGGCTATGACCCCTATCTTTCCGTCCAGTCCGCCCTGAGTCTCAACCGTAATGTCCACCATGTGACCAAGGTGGAGGAGATTTATGAGAAATGTGATTTTATCACGGTACATGTCCCGCTGCTGGACGGCACCAAAAATATGCTGGACGCGGACAGCTTTGCCATGATGAAGGACGGAGTGACCATCTTAAACTTCGCCAGGAACGGTCTTGTGGATGAGGATGCCCTGAAGGAAGCCATTGCCTCAGACAAGGTGCACTGCTATGTCACCGATTTCCCCACACCCAAAACCGCAGGACAGGAGGGGGTTATCGCTTTCCCCCACCTGGGAGCTTCCACGGAAGAATCGGAGGACAACTGCGCCATCATGGTGGCGGATGAGGTCACCGATTATCTGGTCAACGGAAATATCAGCCATTCGGTAAATTACCCCAGCATGGATATGGGAGTCTGCCATACCCGGGGAAGAGTGGCGGTCATGTATAATAATATCCCCAACATGCTCACCCAGTTTACCGGCATATTTGCAAAGGAAAATGTGAATATCCATGAGATGAGCAACAAGTCAAAGGGAGCCATCTCCTATGCGGTCTTCGATCTGGATTCCCGGGTTACCGGGGAGACCACGGCAAAGATCGCCGCCATCGACGGAGTGTACAGGGTTAGAATAATCAAATAAGAAGAGGATCAGGAAAGGGAAAGTTATGGATCAGAAATTGAAAGTCGCTATATTGGGCGGAACCGGTATGGTGGGACAGAGATTTGTCTCTCTGCTGGAAAACCATCCATGGTATGAGGTTGCAGCCATCGCCGCCAGCCCCCGGTCCGCGGGAAAAACCTATGAGGAAGCGGTGGGTTCCAGGTGGAAAATGGATACACCCATGCCGGAATCCGTCAGAAATCTTATCGTAATGAATGTAAATGAGGTGGAGGAAGTAGCCGCCAAAGTGGACTTTGTCTTCTCCGCCGTGGATATGAAGAAAGAGGAGATCCGGGCCATCGAAGATGCCTATGCCAAAACCGAAACACCCGTGGTTTCCAACAACAGCGCTCACCGCTGGACACCGGACGTTCCCATGGTGGTCCCGGAGATCAATCCGGAACATTTTGCCGTTATCGAAGACCAGAAAAAACGTCTGGGAACCACAAGAGGCTTTGTGGCGGTAAAACCCAACTGCTCCATTCAGGCCTATGCCCCGGCTCTTACCGCATGGAAGAAATTTGAGCCGGTGGAAGTGGTCGCCACCACTTACCAGGCTATTTCCGGCGCAGGCAAGACCTTTAAGGACTGGCCGGAGATGGAGGGGAACATCATTCCCTACATCGGGGGCGAGGAGGAGAAATCCGAGCAGGAGCCGCTTAAACTCTGGGGTGAGATCGTGGACGGCAAGATCGTAAAAGCCGAGCTTCCGGTCATCACCACCCAGTGTGTCCGTGTCCCGGTGCTTAACGGCCACACTGCAGCGGTTTTCGTAAAATTCAGGAAAAAAGTCAGCAAAGAGGAACTGATCAGAGCCCTGGAAGAGTTCAGAGGAGAACCTCAGGAACTGGATCTTCCCAGCGCGCCCAGGCAGTTTATCCGGTATCTGGCGGAGGATGATCGCCCTCAGGTAAGACTGGACGTTGACTATGAGAGGGGAATGGGCGTATCCATCGGCCGTCTCCGGGAAGATACCGTCTATGACTATAAATTCATCGGCCTGGCCCATAATACCGTACGCGGTGCTGCAGGCGGCGCGGTTCTCTGCGCGGAGATCCTGACTGCCAAGGGCTATATCAAAAAGAAATAAACATAAGGAAAACGGGAGGCAGACATGGCAGATATGATGGCCAAAGGCGTAACCGTAGCCGGTGTACTGAACAGATATATCGCGGAGATCGGAGATGATGTCCTTCATCTTGTGGGGCGGATCATCATCGCCCTTCTGATCATTTTTATCGGCTTTAGGATCATAAAACACGTTCAGAAGATCATGAAATCGATCTTTGCCCGGTCACCCATAGATCCGGCGCTGGAGACATTTTTAACTTCCGCGGTGAACATCGGACTGAAGATGCTTCTGATCTTTGTGGCCGTCAATGAGCTGGGGGTTGCCACATCCTCCATCATCGCCATCCTGGGTTCGGCAGGTATCGCCCTGGGTCTTTCTCTTCAGGGATCCCTGTCCAATATCGCCGGCGGGGTCATCCTTCTGTTGATGAAGCCCTTTAAGATTGGTGACTACATCTATGTGGGCGGTTCGGACCATGAAGGTTTCGTGGAGGCCATCGGCATCATGTACACCAGGCTGAGGACCACGGATAACCGTTCCATTCTGATTCCCAACGGACAGCTGTCCTCTGACTCCATCATCAATGCCTCCGGCAAGGAATCCCGTCAGGAGGATATCACGGTGGGTGTTCCCTATGAGGAGAGTATTGACCGGATCAGAGAGGTCTTACAGGAAGTGATCGATGAGGAGGAAGCGGTGATCCGTTTTCAGCCCATGGAGATCTTTGTCAACAATTTCAAGGACAGTTTTGTAGAGATGAGGATCCGCTTCTGGGTCAAAACCCCGGATTACTGGAAATGCCGCTGGAGGACTTTGGAGAACATCAAGAGAAAGTTTGACCAGAACGGGATCTCCGTTCCTTATAATCAGCTTGATGTCAAGATCAAAGCAGAAGGGAATGATTCTTCCCGATGATTATCTGAGAAATGAAAATAAAAACAGGCTGAATATCCTGAAAATACCGGATATTCAGCCCTTTTTTATGCTTTTATGATCAGGAAATCACTCATAGAGGGGGGTTCCCAGGGAATCACCGTGTTCCACCAGGTCCGCTTTTTCAAGCCATTGGTCATTGATGGCGATGACTTTTCTTATGGCTTCGGGACCGGGCGCCCCAATGGTGTTTCGTTTATCTATGCAGGTCCTGAGAGAGATTGCTTCATAGATATCCTCCCCGAATACCGGACTGATGGCCTGATATTCGGGCAGGCTCATCTCGTCCAGGGAAATCTGCCGGTCCAGACAGTAGAGAACCAGCTGTCCCACGATGGAGTGGGCATCGCGGAATGGAACACCGTGGTTCACCAGATAATCCGCGGCGTCCGTGGCATTGGTGAAACCGTTTCTGGCGCTTTGGGCCATGATATCCTTTCGGAAAGTAATGGTCTTCAGCATGCCGTTGAAGAGGGCAAGACATCCCTTTACGGTATCGTAGGCATCAAAGGTAAGCTCCTTGTCCTCCTGCATATCTTTGTTGTAGGCAAGAGGGATCCCCTTCATGGTGGTAAGGAGGGAATTCAGAGCTCCGTAGACACGGCCGGTCTTTCCCCGGACCAGCTCTGCGATATCGGGATTCTTCTTCTGAGGCATGATGGAACTGCCTGTACTGTAGGCATCATCGATCTCAATGAAACGGTACTCGTTGGAGTTCCAGATGATGATCTCCTCACAGAACCGGCTCAGATGCATCATGATGATGGAGAGGGCACTGAGCAGCTCGATGACATAATCCCTGTCAGATACCGAGTCCATGCTGTTCAATGTGGGTCCGTAGAATCCCAGAAGGGAGGCGGTCATTTCCCGGTCCAGGGGATAGGTGGTCCCCGCCAGCGCGCCGGAACCGAGAGGGCAGTAGTTCATCCGTCCGTAAATGTCATTGAGACGACTGTGGTCTCTTTTGAACATCTCCATGTAGGCTCCGATGTGGTGGGCCAGGGTGACGGGCTGTGCTTTCTGGAGATGAGTAAAGCCCGGCATGGCTGTATCGACATGGTCTTTCATCAGCTGATGGCAGGTTTTGATCAGTTCCAGCAGCTCCCGCCGGATGGCCATCAGTTCATCTCTGGTATAAAGCTTCATATCCAGCGCGACCTGGTCATTGCGGCTTCTTCCGGTGTGCAGTTTCTTTCCGGCATCGCCGATCCTGTCGATCAGGGTGGCTTCCACGAAGCTGTGGATGTCTTCAAATGTGTCGGAGATCTCCAGAGTCCCTTCCTCCACGTCATGGAGGATCCCCTGGATCCCTTCGATGATCAGGTCTCTCTCTTCCCCGGTCAGGATCCCCGCAGCTGCCAGCATCTTTACATGGGCGATGCTTCCTTCCATGTCCTGTCTGTAAAATTTTCGATCGAAAGTGATGGACGCGTTGAAATTGTAGACCAGCTGATCGGTCTCCTTGGTGAATCGTCCTCCCCATAACTGGGCCATTTCATTTACCTCCCATAAGTGCAGTGATCCGGATCAGTTACTCTTTGTCTGTACTTCCAGAAGCTTCATGGCACGTACCTTCAGCGGGAGGCCGAAGAGGGTGATAAACCCGTCGGCGTCATGATGGTCATACATATCCCCCGTGGTGAAGGAAGCCAGGGATTCATTATATAAAGAGTAGGGTGAAGTGGTTCCGGCCTTGATGATATTTCCCTTGTAGAGTCTGAATTTCACTTCGCCGGTCACATATTTCTGCGTGGAAGCCACAAAGGCACGGAGGGCTTCACATAAAGGGGTGAACCATTTTCCTTCATAGCATACCTGGGCCAGGCGGTTTCCGATATCCTTCTTCATATCCATGGTTGCCCGGTCCTGGGTAAGTTCTTCCAGCTGCTTGTGGGCTTCTACCAGGATCGTTCCTCCGGGTGTTTCATAGATGCCCCGGGATTTCATGCCCACCACACGGTTTTCCACGATATCCACGATCCCGATGCCGTGCTTGCCGCCCAGGTTATTCAAAGCCCGGATGATATCCGATACTTTCATCTCCACCCCGTTGAGAGTTTTAGGAACGCCCTCCTCGAAGGTCATGGTGACGAACTCAGGCTCATCC
>CACZOS010000030.1 GCA_902782815.1 uncultured Lachnospiraceae bacterium
AGAGGGAAAAAAATGATAAATGTAATCGGACTAGGATACATCGGACTTCCGACGGCGCTAATGCTTTCCGCCCATGGTTCGGAAGTTACCGGAACAGACTATAACAAAACTTTGGTAGAAAAACTTCAGGCCGGAATCCTGTCTTTTAAAGAGCAAGGCCTTGAGGATCTGTTTGAACAGGCGGTTCAAAGCGGTATCCATTTTACCACAGAATATCAGAAAGCGGAGATGTATATCATTTCCGTTCCGACCCCATATAATAAATTCACCAAAAAAGTAGATCCCTCCTATGTACTAAAGGCAGTGGAGGAAGTGCTGAAGGTTTGCCCTCAAGGGGCTGTCATCGTAGTAGAATCCACGGTCTCCCCAGGTACAATGGACCGGTACGTAAGGCCTTTTGTGGAAGAACAAGGTTTCCAACCCGGCAGGGATATCCATCTTGCCCACGCACCGGAAAGGATCATTCCGGGTAATATGATTCGGGAACTTCTGTATAATGACCGAACCATCGGCGCTGATGATCCTGTGATAGCAGAAAAAGTGAAAGGTTATTACAAGACCTTCTGCAAGGGTGAGATTATGACTACGTCAATCCGGATCGCAGAGATGACAAAGGTCGTGGAAAATACATTCCGGGCAGTTAACATCGCCTTTGCTAACGAATTGGCCAAGATCTGCCGATACGACGATATGGATGTCTATGAGATCATCCGTATCTGCAATAAGCATCCCCGGGTGAATATCCTGCAGCCCGGCCCCGGTGTAGGCGGTCATTGTATCAGTGTGGATCCCTGGTTTCTGGTAGGAGATTATCCATCACTGGCGAAGGTAATCGATGAATCCATGAGGACAAATGATGGTATGCCGGATTTTGTCTTAAACCGGATTCATGATCTGATGCAGGAAAATGAGATAACAGATATAAGAAGAGTTGGTCTGTACGGACTGACTTATAAGGAGAATGTAGACGATACCCGGGAATCACCAACCCTGCAGCTTCTGGAGAGTCAGGAGCGGCATCTTGCACCGGGCCTGAAAGTGTATGACCCATTTATTACTGAGGACATAGTCCCCCATCAATACCATGATCTGGACACCTTCCTGGAGGCCGTTGATATCGTGGTCATCATGGTCAAACACAATGAAATCTGCGAACAGCAGGAAAAACTATCGGGAAAGGTCGTGCTGGATTGCCATAATGTCATCCGCCTTCCCGGTGTTTATCATATCTGATTATAGACATACTGATTATGATGAAAGGAAATTAATTGTTAAATGAAGAAGGTTATGGTAGTTTTCGGAACCCGTCCGGAAGCAATTAAAATGTGCCCCCTGGTACTTGAACTGAAGAAGAATCCCATGATCCGGACCATCGTCTGCGTGTCGGGACAGCACAGGCAGATGCTGGATATGGTTTTGGAAGCATTTGATGTTGTGCCGGACTATGACCTGTCAATTATGAAGGACAGACAGACACTCTTTGATGTGACAGAAAATATTCTCAAGTCGATAAAGAGTGTTCTGGAGAAAGAAAAGCCGGACCTCCTGTTGGTTCACGGTGATACTACCACAACCTTCGTAACGGCATTAGCCTGTTTTTATCTGCAGATCCCTGTAGGACATGTGGAGGCGGGCTTAAGAACCCACAACATTTTCAGCCCATACCCGGAAGAGTTTAACCGGCAGGCTGTAGCCATCATCAGCAGCTTTAATTTTGCACCGACAGAAAAGTCTAAAAACAATCTGATCAGCGAAGGCAGAGATCCGGCTACCGTTTTTGTTACCGGAAATACTGCAATCGATGCGTTGAAAACCACTGTCCGCAGTGAATATAGTCACCCGGAACTGGATTGGGCAGCAGGCAGCCGGCTGGTACTGATTACGGCCCACCGACGGGAGAATCTGGGGGAGCCTATGCGTAATATGTTCCGTGCCATCCGACGTGTTATGGATGAGCATCCGGATGTAAAGGCAATCTATCCCATCCACAAAAACCCCCTGGTAAGAGAAGCAGCCATGGAGGTTTTCCACGGAGAAGAGCGGCTTCATATTATAGAGCCTCTGGACGTGGTCGATTTTCATAATTTTATAGCCCGCTGTCATCTGATCCTAACGGATTCCGGTGGAATCCAGGAGGAAGCACCATCCCTGGGAAAACCGGTCCTGGTCATGAGGGATACAACAGAAAGGCCGGAAGGTATAGAAGCAGGGACACTGAAACTGGTAGGAACAGAAGAAGAAAGCATATACCGGGAGTTCCACAGGCTTTTGACTGACCAGCAGGAGTATGCTAATATGGCTAAAGCAGCTAATCCTTACGGGGATGGCACAGCCTGCAAACAAATAGCAGCGATCATATCAGAAAGCCTGTGTGGAACCACAGAG
>CACZOS010000031.1 GCA_902782815.1 uncultured Lachnospiraceae bacterium
TCCTCTTCACTGTCTCTGCCGGTCTCCGATGGCTCCGGCAGAGAAAAAAGAATGCTGAGTATTCCTTTATCCCTGGCAGTCCCGGTTATCCCGGCCTCCTTCAGACTGGCAGGCAAAGGTATCCGCCGCAGATGATTGGCTATGGTAATATCCAGATCAAGACCGTATTTATCCACCTTGATTTCTGCCTCATCCGATCCTGGAAAGGGAATCATCAGTTTATATCCTCCGGGTATTTTTTCGTAGACCTCACGATAATACCTGGAGGGAAGATCGAAGAATTCCTGGGAGAAAACCAAATCCTCGCACAATTGTCTTACGGCGTCCAGACCGCGGATCTCCTTCGGATACCAGGGTATCCTGCTGATGGGGATGGAGGCAAAGACATTTTCCAGCTCATGGATATAGGGTTCCTGGATCTTTTTCCAACGGTCCATAAAGGTATTTCCCGTCCATTCGGGAAGGATGCGGTTGATAAAGACCCGGTCCACCTGATAGCCATATAGATTCAGGTACATGTAATTTCTCTTTGTCTCCTCAACCACCATTTTCTCGGGCAGGGAAACCAGTCGCACCGTACAGACCTCCGGATCCTGCAGAAGGTCCTGCAATAAAATCAGGCGTCTATGAAGATCCTCTATATCATCCATGGCCTTACGGTCCGGCAGGGATATTTTATATCTGTATTGTGATATGGGTGAGAGAATCCTCACCATAAATCTTCCCACAGGAAAAAACTTCTCCATGTACCAGGCAAGCAATTCCGGCAATTTTAAGAGGGAAAGAGTCTCTCCCGTGGGGGCACAGTCCACCAGGATCCGGTCATATTTCCCGCTCAGATACAGACTGCGGATCTTCAGCAGAGAAAAAAGATTCTCAAAGCCGGGCAGAAGGAAATATTCATCGGATTTTAAGGAAACCCCGTTTTTATCTCCTGCCAGTCTGGCCAGTGTGAGCCTCAGACCTGGATATTCTTTCTGCATCAGCCAGTCGGGATCAAGCTCCAGAATATCCAGATATTCGGTTACCCTTCTGGTCTGTCTGCCTGCTTTGATTTCGAAAAGATCTGTCAGATTATGTGCCATATCGGTGCTGACCAGAAGGGTTTTCTTCCCCTGGGAGGCGGAAAAAACAGCATGAGCAGCCGCAACGCTGGTTTTTCCTACCCCTCCTTTTCCGGTAAAGATAATGATTCTTCCCATTTTCTTTCTCCTGATAAAAGAGCCACATCAAAACATCAAAACTTGTTCTGATGTGGCTCCGGTTTTCCCTATGAGGTCAGATCAACCCTGTCTGTACTGGACCCCGATCTCCCCGTGGGGATGATTCCATTCCTTCACAATCTTGCCAAGGGATAGGACACGGCAGGTTCCGCACTCCAGGCATCCCAGGTAAGAGAAGCTAAAGGTTCCGTCCTCATACTTATAGCATTTTGCCGGACAGGCAAGGACGAGTTTTCTGATCTCATCCTCATCTTTACAATCCAGGTCCACGATAATATGCGGATTTACTTCGTCAGTCCGGAATATATCCAGCGCCAGTTTATCATCTATCGTCAACTTTTTCATCTCAGAACGCCTCCAGTAGAATTGTGATTAGATCGACCAGTTCTCTTGCGCTTGTCCTCTGGGCAAGAGCCTCGAGTATATCCATGATCAGTCCTCTGTTGGGTTTTCCGTCCACCACGAAAAGCTTTCCGGCAATATCATCAACCATCGCGGGAAGGTCTTTGAAGATTTCCCGCCTGGTCAGCAGGGTGGGGAATCCTTTGAACTGATCAAGATCCTGCATAATGAAGCTGTTTTTCAGTAATGCCTCATAATAACTCAGGCTTCGGGCGCTGAAATCACCCAGCTCATTTGCACGGAGGACGGCTTCCGCTGCCAGGCGGCCCGATTCGATGGCAAAATCCATACCACGGACCGTATAGCCAAGATTGATGCAGAATCCTGCTGCGTCACCGGTCACCAAAACACCGTCCCTATAGAGTTCGGGAACCATACCCAAACCTTCCTCCGGCACCAGATGGCCGGAATACTCGATAACCTCGCCTCCTTCAAGGAAGGGAGCCACACTGGGATGCTCCTTGAAGCGATCCAGCATATCCGGAACAGCAACATCAGAATATCCGATATCGCTCAGGGTGGCCACTATCCCAATGGATACGGTATCTTTGTTGGTGTAGATAAAGCCGCCGCCGAATCCGCCCAAAGTAGGATCCCCGGCAGACAGCCATGCGGCACCTTCATTTTCCTTTAACCCAAATCTTTCATTGATAATCTCTTCGCTGAGCTTGATGGTCTCTTTGGCTCCGACGGCAACCTGGTTTGGCTCCAGTTCTTTCTTCATGCCAAGTTCCTGGGCAAGCAGGGAATTGACACCGTCTGCCAGGATGACCACGTTGGCAATCATCTCTTCACCGTCTGATTCAATGCCTATCACCTTTCCGTCTTCTGTTACGATATGATCTACCTTGATCCCCGGGATCACCTCAACTCCCGCCTCCAGAGCCTTTTCCGCCAGCCAGGAGTCAAATTTTGCCCGCAGTACGGTATACGAAGCATTTTCCGGTGAGGAACTCAGTTTCTCTGACCGGTATCCGATATCCAGGGATCCGTCCCCGGTCATAAGAGAGATCTTTTCCTGCTTCACGATTCTCTCGATGGGAGCTTCTTTCGCAAAACCAGGAATGATTTTTTCAAGACTGTGTCCATAGAGACGTCCGCCCGTCATGTTCTTGGTACCGCACTCATCTCCTCTTTCCATCAGAAACACGGTAAGACCTGCCCTGGCAAGTACAATGGCAGCAGAACAGCCTGCTAATCCACCACCGACGATGATTACGTCAGCATCAGGTTCTCTCATGCTCATTTATATCCTCCTTGTCATGTTGCTAAAAAATATGTCTGTGATCTGTATGTAACCAGATAATCAGAATTAACAGTAATCTATATATGATATTTTCATTTATCGGTTGGTTATCATTTCTGTCCCTGAACAAGGACACAGGCACCGAACATCCGCTCTTCATCCCGGACATTTTTCAAATCCGAAAGAACGAACAATCTGATCAGTTCCTGACGGGTCAGAAAATCCCGGGTGGAATGATAGAGCCACATATACGCTTTCCGCCGACTTATCCCACCCCCCAGAAAGGGCATGATATATCGGAAATAAAGAGTATAGACAGGTTTGATCAGTCTGCTTTCAGGCACAAGGGAATCCAGACAGTAAACATATCCCCCTTCTTTGGTAACCCGTCTCATCTCATTAAGTACCCTGAAATAATCTCCGGTATTTCTGAGGCCGAACGAGATGCAGACCGCATCAAAGGT
Organism: uncultured Lachnospiraceae bacterium; assembly: GCA_902782815.1. Classification (GTDB taxonomy): domain Bacteria; phylum Bacillota; class Clostridia; order Lachnospirales; family Lachnospiraceae; genus Anaerobutyricum. The sequence goes on from CACZOS010000031.1 coordinate 3,336, forward strand.
CTGGTCTTCAAAAGGCATATCCATGGCATCTCCCTGCTTAAACCGCAGATTATGACAGGATCGGTTCCGTCTCATCCTTGCCACTCTGAGCATGGCCGGAGAAAAGTCCAGTCCCGTCACCTTCAGATCCCGGCGTCCTTCCGCCACTGTGATCGCAATATCTCCGGTTCCGCAGCAGACATCCAGAACCTTTCCTCCATGAGGAATCTTCCGGGTTATCCGGTCAGTCAGCATCTTCTTAAAGCTATGCTGAAAGCCCAGACTTATCCGGTCATTTGCCCGGTCATAGTTTTTGGCTATGGATTGAAAAATGCTGTAAACATAACGGGCTTTGCTTGTATCATCCATGACAGACCTCCAGGAGCAAGGTCATAATAAGACTTAAGATATAAATACCGTTGATCCGAATATTGCAGAGATTAATCCCCTTCATGATCCGGATTCTCTCCTCGGCTTTAAGACCATATAAAAGCTGGTCTTTAACAGGCTTTCCTGCAAAAATGATCAGAAGTCCGAAGCAGACCAGGCCAATCAGACTGCCGGCCAGAAGTGAAGTGAATACCATAACCAGAATGAGCCAAAGGAGAAAGATCAGCCGATAAAAGACCAGGGTTTTATGTCTGCCTATACATACCGGAAGAGTCTTTCTGCCTGCAGCCAGATCCTTTTCTCTGTCACAGCCGTTATTACTCATCATGATCAGAGCTATCCCCAGGATCAGAGGAAGGCTGAATAAGAGAATGTCTTTATGGAGCGCCCCGTCTGCGCAAAGGCCTATGCCCAGAGGGATCATTCCTCCCATTACGAATCCGGAGATGATCTCCCCCAGTGGGAGATAAGACAGTGGTAAAGGTCCGCCGGAATACAGAACGATCACCATTGCTCCTATCAGTCCGAAGAGGACCGGAAGCCATCCGCTGCCCAGACAGGCGCCAAGCCCGGTTACCGCTCCGATAAACAGATAGGCAAGGCCCAGCCATCTTGCATTCTCCGGGTCGATGTTATTGTAGACCAGAGTGGCATCGCTTATTTCCACATGGTCCATGTCCGTATCCGCTCCCTTTACGTAGTCAAAATAATCATTCAGGGTATTGACGGCACTTTGAAGGAAAATACAGGCAAAAAGCAGCGTGAACCCCTTCCACAGGGGGAGAGGCAAATGTTTCCGCCAGCAATAAAAGCTGCCGAACAAAGCCGGACAGACGGATGCCGCCCAGGTGTGAGGTGCTGCGAGCCGGAGAGCCAGCTTTACTGTGATTGGTTTATATGTATTTTCTTCAGATTTCATCGAACTTATCCAACATCTTTCTTATCATCTCAACAGAATATCTTTTCCCGTCTTCCGCTCCGGCCTCTGCTTCCATAATCTCCTTTTCCACGGGGCAGGGATCAACGAAGGATGCCAGAAGATCTCTGCAGATTGATGTATAATGATGAATATAATCCAGAGTGGCATCTGTTCCTCCTGCCATTTTTACCGTCTCCTCCATCAGGCTGATCTCATCTTCATCCAGATGCCTTTTGGAATTCTGCTTCATCAGGTCTGCCAGGATTTTTCCCCCCTCGGGAGTCTGTCTGGCAAGCAGGACAGGCAGAGTGTATATCCCGTCCGAAAAATCTTTATGGGTTTTTTTCCCCATGGAAGAGTCATCAGACAGGAAATCCATAAGATCATCCCGCAGCTGGAAGATCAAACCCAGGTATTCACCAAGTTGACCGAGTTTTTCCAGAACATCTGAATCACATCCTGATTCCCTGGCACCCATGGTGCATGCTGCCTTAAAAAGGGCTGCAGTTTTTCCCTGTATATTAGCCAGATAGCGTTCTGTGGTCATTTCAGGATTATAACGGTACATAGCCTGTCCGATTTCACCGACACACATCTCTTCCACGGTTTTTGACAAAATGGCAGCAGCCTCATTCAGACCCTTTACGGCCTGCCAGTAGTGTACCCTGGAAATCAGAAAATCACCGGCGTAGACGGCTGCGTCTTTCCCGTATTTCTTCTGTATGGAAAGCCTCCCCCGCCGGTATGGCGCCTCATCCACGATATCATCATGGATCAGGGAAGCCATATGGGTCATCTCCACCATGGCGGCAAGCATACACAGCGTTTCACGGTGTTCAGATGCTTTAGGCCCCAGTGCGCCGCATAAAAGCAACAGTCTGGGACGTATCATTTTTCCTGCAGACCCGGTCACGTCACGGAGCACCTCTCCCGTCCCGGTTCCCTCCAATGAATTCGAAGTAAATATCTCAATATAATACTTTACCCTTTCCATTGCGTCGTCCATGAAAACAGGATCTCTGCTCTTCAAATCAGGCATATCTGCACTCTCCAAACCAAACCATATCTCTCCTCGCGTTCAGGCAGAAAAGATAAGAGGGATCACCCCTGTTATAAAAAAATCTCTATACAAGTCCGCGCTTTTCTGCCAGAATCTGGGCGGTGTGTTTCACTTTAATATCATCAATGCCTCGGGCATCGAGTCCTCCCTTGATCTGCATCATACATCCCGGACAGTCCATGACTACCACATCCGGATTCACATCCTTGATATGATTGATCTTATTCTCAAGGATAGGAGCTGAAATCTCAGGATACAGCACACTGTAGGAACCACCGAAGCCACAGCAGTTATCGTGTTCTTCCATCTCGACCAGTTCTACACCTTTTGTCTTATTTAACAGTTCTCTCTGCTCCCGGGTCACTCTCATGCTCCTGCACAGATGACAGCTGTCGTGATAAGTAACCCTGACTTCTTTCCCGTCACCCTCTTCTTTGCATCCGCCGAGATCGTAGAATAACTTACAGAAATCAAAAGCCTTCTCAGCCAGAATCTCCGCTCTTTTACGCATGGGGCTGCCTTCTTCAAAAAAGCCGGGATATTGACGAAGCTGATGTGTACAGGAAGGACAGGCAGATACGATGTAATCATAGTCTTCGGCATGCATTGCTTCGATATTGATTTCTGCCTCCCTGGCCGCATTTTCCGTATCTCCCATGTTGGAGGCCGGACATCCGCAGCAGGCCTGATCCATAGGCATATCCACCAGGTATCCGATGGAATTGAGGTCAGCCACCACATCCCTGGCCAGATCGGTATAGACGAAATCTAAAAGACAACCGGTGAATATGGCAATCTTCCCTTTGGGATTCTCCACATTCTGTCTGAGTGTGGGGAAGATATCCCGGAAAGGAACCTGAGCGATATTCGGGAAGCTTCTTCCTTCAGTCAGTCCGGAAAGGAACATGGGAAGATGACGGATCATAGGCTGTCCTTTAGTGAAAGGAGCCTGAGCCACAGCAGCTATTCTCAGCATGGAGTGGAAAAGTTTACGGTCCGTCACCGCGTCCAGGGCAAATTTCTTTATGGCATTCGGATGATCCTGGGCATCTTTTTCCCGGATCTTCATGATCATCTCGGGAATCTGAAGTCCTCCGCCGCAAACTTCCTTACATCTTCCGCACTGAAGACAAATGTTCTGTATCTGGCCGGCTCTTTCTTCGGATACCAGGAAATGGCTTAGCAGTGTACCTATTCCGCCTGTGTAAACCTTGGATCCATAAACATGTCCTCCCACCAGTGAAAAGGCGGGACAGACATCCAGACAGGCACCGCATCGGATACAGTCAAAAATCTGACGGAACTCCGGTTCCTCCAAGATCTGACGGCGTCCCGGGTCGTCTAGGATGACTGCGTAGAAATCCTTCTTTTCTTCGGTGTCATTTTCCTTGTCAGAAATCACGCTGCATGCACCGGTATACATGGAGATGTAGGAAGTGATCCTCTGTCCTGTACCGTTGCGGGGCAGGGCCTTGAATATCCAGCGTGCATCGGATATGGATCTCACAAATTTCTCAATTCCGAAGATATAAAGATGGGTTTTTGGTAATGTTCCTACCATACGTCCGTTACCTTCATTGGTCATGGTGAAGACCGTACCGGTCTCCGCCACTGCCACGTTGGCTCCGGAAACCCCCATATCCGCCTGAGTAAATCTTTCACGCATCACCTTCCTTGCAGTCTTGACCTCCTCGGAGATGATAGGTTCGTTCTTTTCTTTGGTGTATTCGGTAAAAAGGTCAGCCACCTCTTCCTTGTTCAGATGAAGGGCAGGCATGACCATATGGACCGGGGTATTCCCTTCCAGGGCAATAATGAATTCACCCAGGTCCGTCTCCTGGACCAGGACTCCGTCATCAGTGAGGACTTTGTTGAAATGAAGTTCCTCCGAAGCCATTGACTTGGATTTTACGATACTTTTTATTCCTTTTTCCTTGACAATACTGCGGATATATTCCATTGCCTCCTCTGTGGATTTGGCAACAAAAACATGTCCTCCTCTTGCCTCACAGTTGGTCTTAAACTGTTCGATCATCTCATCGACGTGATCCGCGGCATAATTCTTAACTTCCTTGATCTTATTACGCGTGGCTTCGAAATCAACGCCTTCATATGCTTTTTCCCTTTTAGCGGGATAAGTCTTACAGAATGTCCCAAGTGTCCTGGCAAGAGTTGTGTTATCCAATGCAGCACGTATTTCCTGCTTTAATGCTTCACTCGACATGATAAACTCTCCTTCCTCTTATCATTCATCATCCACAACTACCGCTGTAAGTCTGATCGGTCCGTGAACACCTACCGTACTCACACATTCAATGTCCGCAGTACGGCTGGGTCCGGTAATAAATCCGACAAAACCCGGCATCTCGGGGAGTTCCGCCAGGACATCAAACATATCGTCATACTCTTCCAATATGGTAGAGCCTTTTACCACGCCGATATAATACTCGGCCATGGTAGCAACCGTCCTCTCGTTGACGTCATCCCGTCCCTGTACAAGAGTGCCGAGATCGGCGATTCCGTACTGGTTTTCGCTGACTCCCCCTTTCACTGTCTCCGCATGCAGACGAATATGGTCTGTGTATACCTGAATACCGGCGTTTTTCAATGCATCCGCCACCCCGGCTTCCTTTAACAAGGGAGTCTCCGCGATGCAGACATCGGCAATGCCTTCCTTTGTAAATACATCGGCGACAGCACGTCCCAGACCGGCTTTTGATGCACGTACGCAGGTTCCATTCACAGCTTCCAGATTCTTCTTGAATCTTTCATATAATTCATCCGTAAATCGACTCATATCTCGCTCCTTTCCAGCATTTTTTGCTTTATAAATAATAATTACATTTTATATTATTTTCAGCAATTTCGTCAATATAAATGAGAATAATCAATATTCACTTATTCATTGTTGTCAAATTCAGAAAATTATTCTGAAAATATATGGCTTTAATCCGGTTGTCAATTTTCATTTATGTGCTATGATTGAAAAGAAAACTCTCTCCAATACATTTTTTCTGAGATTTATACGTATGCAGCTCTACCGGATGATCCGGAGAAAGGAAAATCCGATCACTGTGACAGATGATCGGATCAGATTTATATTATGGATATCAGACAGATTGATACTAACCCTGAAGGTTCTTCGGAAGGGACAAAAAGCCTTCTCCGGGAAGCGATGGAGAATCTGAAGATCGAAGTCAGATTAAAGGGAGATCTGGGGCTGGATGATTCGGATCCCGACCTGGTCATGATCTGGAGTAAAGCAGAGGATCCCATGAACAGGGATATGATCGTCTGCTGGAAAGTGACGGATCCGGATGCGCCGCAGATGAAAGACATGGTATCCCGCTGGGATGAATTTATCGTCCTGTCCGCCTCCGGAAAACCTCTCGGAACGGCAAGGGATTATTTTCTGACCAAA
>CACZOS010000032.1 GCA_902782815.1 uncultured Lachnospiraceae bacterium
AAAGAGAATGCGGAACGTTTCTTCCAGGAGCTGGACATCAATCCCAAGCTGCCGGAGTACCTGACCGTAAATATGTCGGGCGGTAACCAGCAGAAAGTCATTCTGGCCAAATGGATGTCCACAGATATCGACATCATTATTTTTGATGAGCCCACAAAGGGTGTAGATGTCGCGGCCAAAGCAGAAATCTACCGTCTCATGGAAGACCTGGTGGCGGAAGGCAAGAGCCTGATCGTTGTATCCAGTGAGCTTCCGGAAGCTATGGGTCTTTCCGACAGACTGGTGGTCATGAGCGAAGGAAGGATCACGAAGATTATCGACGATGTTGCATCCCACGATTCCGATGCGATTCTGAACTATGCGATTGGAGGAAATGAATAATGAAGACTTTTTATGCGAAATATAAACGAGAGCTGCTGGTTCTGGTAGCCACCATTATCTTAGCTGTTATTTTCACTGCCCTTAACCCCAATTTCCTCACCTGGAGGAACATCCTTACCGTATTCCAGCAGATGGTGCTGAACGGTCTGCTTGCCGTAGGTATCATGTTTGCCATTCTTACAGGCGGTATCGACCTTTCCATCGGTTGTACCTTCGCCATCGTAGGTATTGCCGTTGCCACCTGTACCGTAGGCGGCATGAATCCTGTACTGGCCATCCTGATCGGCCTTGCAGTAGGTGCGGTCCTGGGTATCTTTAACGGATTCCTGGTAACAAACCTGAAACTTCAGCCCTTCATCGCTACCCTGGGTACCATGAGTCTTTACCGTGGTATTGCCTACGTCGTAACCGGCGGACAGCCTGTAACCAATGTTCCGGATTCCTTCCGCGGTATCTTCAACGGACAGATCGGATCCACCGGTATCCGTTATTATGTTATCGTTATGGTCATCGTTTTCGTGGCTGCCCATCTGATCCTTTCCAAGACCAGGACCGGTGATTACCTCTACGCAGTGGGTGGTAATGAAGAAGCAGCCAAGCTCTCCGGTGTTAATACCAAGAAGATCAAATATATCGCTTATATCGTCTCCGGTGTATGTACTGCAGTAGCAGGCCTGGTTATGCTGGCATCCCTCGGATCCGCAGAGTCCACTGCCGGAATCGGATATGAGACAAACGCCATTGCTGCCGCAGCCATCGGCGGAACCTCCATGGCAGGCGGACGCGGAACTTCCCTGGGAACTTTCTTCGGAGCCCTGATGTTGGCAGTCCTTAAGGTAGGTATGGTCGTAATCAACGTTGACTCCTTCTGGCAGTACGTTGTTACCGGTCTTATCATCATCGTTGCTTCCTACTTCGAGTTCATCAAGGACGACTTTGCAGCCTTCATGTCCCGTCACAGATCCTGATCGGGCGGAAAAATGACACTCTGAAATCAAACTTTGGATATAATTTAACTTGCTCCTCATAAAATGATTATATAGGGCAGGCGCAGGAGCGAACATGCTTTTGCGCCTGTTCGGCATTTATTGACTAAAGATGCGGCGCCAAAAACGCCGGGATATCCTTGATGATATCAGGACGAGGTATATATAATGAGAAATAAAATTGTTGTGATCGGAAGTCTGAATTATGATATTATACTGAAACTGCCTCATTTTCCCAAGACAGGAGAAAATGTCCTGGCCAACGAGGCGGCCTTCAGTGCCGGGGGAAAAGGAGCCAACCAGGCGGTACAGGCTGCCAAACTGGGTGTCCCCACTTATATGGTAGGCTGTGTTGGAACAGACAGCCACGGGGATGAACTCATCGCCAGCGCAAAGAAATACAATCTGAATGTTGACCATGTCCGCCGTGTGGATGAAGTGACAGGCATGGGTGTGGTAAACGCCATCGAGGACGGCAGTGTTTTTGCCGGTATCGTAAAGGGTGCCAACTTTGCCGTGACCAGGGCAGATGTGGATGAGGCTGAAGACCTGCTGCGGGAAGCAGCCATCGTCATCCTGCAGATGGAGATTCCCCAGGATGTGAATGAGTACGCCATAAAAAAGGCAAAGAAATGCGGAGCAAAGGTGCTTCTGAATGCGGCTCCCGCTGCCCCCATCAGCGAAGACAGCTTAAAAGAACTGGATATTCTCGTGGTAAATGAAGTGGAAGCCGGTTTCTACCTGGGCAGAGATATTGTCGGGGAAGGACTGGACACAAAAGAAATGGGTTTATCCGGTGCGAAAGAACTCAACTCCCGCTATGGCTGTAATGTGATCATCACCCTGGGTTCCCTTGGCTCCGTGGTGTGTGAGAGTGGAGAGGCTGTTTTCCTGCCCTCCAAAAAGGTAAAAGCCATTGAGACGACCGGCGCAGGGGACAGCTTCATCGGCGGAGTCGGTTATTCACTCATGCAGGGGATGAGCCTGACCGCTGCCTGTGAGTTCGCTACCTGCTGCAGCGCCATCACGGTCTGCAGGCTTGGAGCACAGGATTCCATGGGTACCCTGGAAGAGGTAAAAGATTTTATCCGTAATTACCGGGATTAAAGAAAATGATAAAATTTGAAAATTTTTGTATACTATTGTAAAAATATGGTGTATCATGGTATTCAGCCGGAGATCATTTATACAGTTTAGGAAAAGGTGATGCATATGGTTCCATATCAGAGAAGAAGCCGGATAATCGAATTGCTGGAGAAGGATGAGATCGTCAATCTTGTTGACATCTGCGCCGCCCTCCCGGATGTATCCGAGTCCACCATCCGCAGGGATCTGAAAACCCTGGAGGCGGATGGGGAGATCATCCTGTTGCGGGGAGGCGGAGCATCCCTGAAAAAAGGATCTTCCGCGGAAGTTCCGGTCATGTCAAAGGCGATCAAAAATGTCAATGAAAAGGAAAAGATCGCAAAATATGCGGCAGCCCTGGTGAATGACGGGGATTCGGTCTATATCGACTCCGGCTCCACATTGCTCCGTATGGCAAGGCATCTCAAGGGAAAGAATATCACTTTGGTAACCACCAACGCCCTGTTTTTCTCGGAAATTCAGAATATGAACCTTAAGTGTTTTATCATCGGCGGGGAGATCAATTTCTCCACCGGGTCCATTCTGGGAACAAAGACCAACAGCATGCTTTCGGAAATGTACTTCGATAAAGCTTTTCTGGGAGCCAATGGTTTTTCCGACAAGGCCGGGATCAGTACTCCGGATATCAGAGAGGCGGAGAAGAAACAGATCGTGGCACGCCACTCCACCAGAACCTATGTCCTCTGTGACAGCAGCAAAAGCGGAAAGAATACCCTCTGTAAGGTTTTTGAGCTTGGAGAAGTACCCATCATCTGTGACCGGATGACAGACATGCTGGAATTGTCCGGAAATTATATCATTGCCGAATAAGTAACCGCCGGAATTCCGGTAAAGATAAGATATACCGGAGATACTGGAAATCTGATAATCATAATAAAAAGAGCTCTGCATAAACAGCCGTGACAGGCCGTTTCATGCAGGGCTCTTTTGCTTCAGTTCAGATCAGGATTCGCCGTAAATACTGTCCACGCACTCTCCGTTGGCTTTGGTATAATCCATGTCGTATCCTTCAATGAAATCGATGAGTTCATCCATCTCGTTTTCGGAAAAAACCTTGTAGAGACTGAGCGTATCACTCCTTAAAAATTTCTGATCTACTCCTTGCTTCAGCAGATCAACGATGGGATCATAAAAGTGATCGATGTTGAAAATGATGATCGGCTTATCGAAAACCCGAAGCTGTTTTAATGTCAGTATCTGGAATAACTCATCATAGGTGCCTATCCCGCCCGGGCCTGCGATGAAAGCATCCGCATTTGCCTCCATGACAGTCTTTCGTGTCCCCATGCTGTCCGTTTTTACCAGGGTGTCACAACCGGGATAGATTTCTTCGATCGTACCGTTGGTGAAGAAATCCGGAGCTACTCCCATTACGGATGCGCCGCCTTTGCGGAAGCCTCTTGCGGCAGCGCCCATGACCCCTCCGTCACCTGCGCCGAATACAAGAGTATGTCCTCTAAGTGCCATTTTTTCGCAGAGGTCCTCTGCTGCCTTCGTATACTTTTTGTCAATTTTCGTGCTGGCAGCACCATAAACACATATTCTCATATAAACCTCCTCAGGAACTGCTGTTGTTATCCGGCTGCAATCGCTTATGTCTCTTAGTACAGCGGATATTTCACACAGAGTTCATCCACTGTAGAGAGGATCTCGCCCCTCGTCCCTTCAAAGTCAAAGATCGCTTTCAGGATCAGGTCACCGACGATCTTCATCTCCGTTTCCTTCAGTCCGCGGGTCGTCACGGCAGGTGTGCCGATCCGGATACCGGAAGTGATCATGGCGGACTGGGTGTCCCCGGGGATGGCGTTCTTGTTGACTGTGATGTGAACACGGTCAAGACGGTCTTCCAGCTCTTTCCCGGTCATTTCGAGTTTCCTGAGATCCAGCAGCATAAGATGGTTGTCCGTGCCGCCGCTGACAAGATCGATACCTCCGTCCATAAGAGTCTCGGCAAGGACCTTGGCGTTCTTGACGATCTGTGCCTGATAACTCTTGAATTCAGGTCTCAGTGCCTCCCCAAGTGCTACTGCCTTGGCAGCGATGATATGCATCAGAGGGCCTCCCTGGGTACCGGGGAACATGGCCCGGTCGATCTTCTTTGCGATTTCTTCATCATTGGTCATGATAATGCCGCCACGGGGGCCGCGCATGGTTTTGTGGGTGGTGGTTGTCACCACGTCGGCATAGGGAACCGGATTCGGATGCTCCCCTGCAGCCACAAGCCCGGCAATGTGTGCCATGTCAACCATGAGATAAGCGCCCACATCGTGTGCAATCTCCGCAAATTTCTTGAAATCTATGATACGGGGGTAGGCGGATGCCCCTGCGATGATCATCCTGGGATGGCATTCTTCCGCTTTTCTGCGTACTTCTTCATAGTCGATCAGGCCTGTTTCAGGATGAACGCCGTAGAATTCCGTATGGTAGAGTTTGCCGGAAAAGCTGGCCTTGCTGCCGTGAGTCAGGTGGCCGCCCATGTTGAGATCCATGCCGAGGACGGTATCTCCCGGTGTACAGAGAGCCAGATAGACACAGAAATTGGCCTGGGAACCACTGTGCGCCTGCACATTGGCGTATTTGGCGTTAAAAATCTCCTTAGCCCGTTCAATACAGATGCGTTCTGCCATATCCACATATTCGCAGCCACCGTAATGACGACGTCCGGGATATCCTTCCGCGTACTTGTTGGTGAGCACGCTTCCCATGGTGGCCATAACCTCGGGACTGACCAG
>CACZOS010000033.1 GCA_902782815.1 uncultured Lachnospiraceae bacterium
AATAAAGAAGCTAAATCAGAGAGAAAAGGACGGACTGTCAGGAAAAGAAGCGGCAGTCCCGCAGATGAGAGAGGTTATCTTTATGTATATCGGAATAGCGATTGCCGTTGTTTTGCTGCTCCTTGGGATCGTGCTGATCAGACAGTACCGGATCCGGCAGGAGGAGAAACGGCAGGAGGAGGAAAGGCAGAGAAAAATCGCCGAAGAAGAGGAAAGACAGCGTCAGATCCGTATCAGGGAAGAAGAGAAGAGAGCTGCCAGGAAGGCGGAGACAGAGGCAGGAAAGGAATTATACCGTTACCTGAATCAATCTATCAAGACCATGTTCCATCATTACCGTACCGAGACCTGGCAGGACCTTACGGAACTGGGGAGACCGGAACTGAGCGACCGCCAGGCGGCTGTCCGTTGTATCTCAAAACTCCCTTCATCCGGCGGAAGGATGATACGCAGGCTGTTCTCCTGCCTGGATATCGGAAAAGAGCTTGAGGGTGAAGGAAAGGTGACGGATTCCCGTCGCCTGAAGGATTTTTTCCTTCAGACCATGATGCCCTTTTTCCCGGTTTATTACCGGGAGTTTTCCAAAGGACCCCGCTATATCTCCTTCCTGAATCAAAGGATACTGAAGCTCTTTACCCAGCTTTCCGGCAAAAAATTCCGCCTTGGATATAAGAACAGATATCCCAACGGGCAGATTGCCTTCGAATGGGCGGATGATCTTTACCGGGTATACCGCTCTGACGGTACCAGACTCTGCGAGGCAACATTTGCCGACGGAGGGGTTAAAGACGGGTATGCCATGATCCGGGAATATGAGGATGATGAGTGGGAGGTCTACCGGAGCGGCCGGTGGAAGAACGGTGTTTTGACCAAAGAAGATACCCGCTACCGTTATAAGGTGAGGGTGGAGCAGATTTCCCCCACAATTGATGAAGGAGAATGATTAACCCCTCCGGATTGCCGGAGAGAAGTTACCATATAGATTTAGGAGGATATGATATGTTTACAAAACTGGCAAATGATTTAAAAGGAACCGGACGTACTCTCGTCTATACGGAAGGTACGGATCCGCGTATTCTGGAGTCTGCGGCAAAACTGACCGGCGAAGGTGTCATGAACATCATCCTGCTGGGTAATCCGGAAGAGGTGAAGGCAGTTGCAGCGGAAAAAGGTTTCGATATCTCCGGATGTGAGATCATCGATCCCGCAGCCTACGCCGAACTGGATGCCATGGTAGAGCAGATGGTTGCCCTTCGTAAAGGAAAGATGACTGAAGAACAGGTGCGCAGCGCTTTGGCAAAGAGCAATTATTTCGGTACCATGCTGGTCAAGATGGGTAAGGCCGACTGCCTCCTGGGCGGAGCTACCTATTCCACGGCCGACACGGTCCGTCCCGCCCTGCAGCTGATCAAGACCAAACCCGGAAACAGTCTGGTAAGCTCCTGCTTTATTCTGGTTAAAGGCGAGGAGAAGATGGCCTTTGCCGACTGTGCCATCAACATCGATCCCACGGAAGATGACCTGGTGGAAATTGCTGCAGAAACAGCAAAGACAGCGGATACCTTCGGAATCGATCCCAGGATCGCCATGCTCTGTTATTCTACCCTGGGTTCAGGCAAGGGCGAGGATGTGACTAAGATGGTCAATGCCACCCAAAAGATAAAAGAACAGCATCCGGAGCTTAAGGTTGAGGGTGAGCTGCAGTTCGACGCTGCCGTATCCCCGGTGGTGGCCCAGGTGAAATGCCCGGATTCTCAGGTTGCCGGCAAGGCAAACACCTTTATTTTCCCGGATATCACCTCCGGTAATATCGGCTATAAGATCGCAGCACGTCTTGGCGGCTTCGAAGCCATCGGCCCCATTCTTCAGGGCCTGAATGCCCCTATCAACGATTTGAGCCGCGGCTGTAATGCGGAGGAAGTCTACAAGATGTCCATCGTCACCGCTGCCTTAAGCTGAACCTCTTTTCTTAAGCAGCATACAGAGATAGGACAGGGTTGTCGACTCAGATAAAGACAGATCGAGATCATCCAGGATGGTCTCGATTTTTTTTAGGGCTTCTGCTCTCTCGCTTTCCTCCTCAGCCAGGATCTCCAGCTCCAGGAAAGAACCCAGACCTTCCACCTGGTCAACGCAGGCAGTGACAGTATCCCGGTGATAGTACTGTCTTAGTTTGTTTACCGGGAAAAAGGGACGGTAACCCAGGGCTTCCAGGATGAGCCGGCAGGTTTGGGGGGAGGAAATCTCCGTTTCCAGCTCTTTTCTGGTCATGGATACGGTATCCAACTTAGGTCCCTTATAGGTCAGTTCCGCCCGGGAACTGAGGCCGGTGAGGTTTTCGCTGATCCTTATCCTCAGTGCCTCGTCACTTTCCATAAAATCATGGAGATCACTGTTGTAGTAACAGTCTGATTCCCTGATCAGATCTCCCGGGGCAAACCCCAGTTTCATCAGGGACTGTTCTGTCTGTGACCGCCGGAATAAAGGAATCTTTACCTCCACTTCTATCATAAAAATAACCTCCTTGCCGAATCATTTCCACTTGTACCTTTACCATGAATAGTTTATCATATTATTGCGTTTACTTTTAGTCTATTGTATACTCTAAAGAGTGTTCACCAACATTTTTGCGAAATATATTTATTATCATAACCATTTTTAACCTGGAATGCATCAGGAAATATTTAAAAAGGAGGATACTTTCATGGAAATGATTTCAATCGAAAAAGAATTAAAAGAGAACTCCTATCCCGGAAGAGGAATCATCATCGGTAAATCCGCGGACGGGACCAAGGCAGTCACCGCATATTTCATTATGGGCAGAAGCGCCAACAGCCGCAACCGTGTATTTGTGGAGGACGGAGAAGGGATCCGCACAGAGGCATTTGACCCTTCCAAAATGGAAGATCCCAGCCTGATCATTTACGCTCCGGTACGGGTTCTGGGAAACAAGACTATCGTGACAAACGGAGACCAGACGGATACCATCTATGAGGGCATGGACAGGCAGATGACCTTTGAGCAGTCTTTAAGAAGCAGAGAGTTCGAGCCGGACGGCCCCAACTATACTCCCAGGATTTCCGGGATCATGCATGTGGAGAAGGGAACCTATAATTATGCCCTGTCCATCCTGAAAAGTTATGACGGGGATCCTTCCGGCTGCGCGCGCTACACCTTTGCTTACGAGAATCCCAGGGCAGGGGAGGGAAGATTCCTGTCCACCTACCTTCACGACGGCAGCCCTCTGCCCAGTTTTGAGGGAGAGCCTAAATGCATTGCCATACCGGATGATATCGACGGATTTGCATCCATGCTTTGGGAGAGTCTGAACGAAGACAATAAAGTATCTCTTTTCGTCCGTTATATCGATATCGCAGACGGTAGTTATGAGACCAGGATTATAAATAAGAATAAATAAAGTAGATGATTCAGGAGGTAAAAGAATCAGATGAAAGAACTTGCGTTGAAATACGGATGCAACCCCAATCAGAAACCGTCCCGTATCTTCATGGAAGAGGGGGAACTTCCCATCAAGGTTTTAAACGGAAAACCAGGATACATCAACTTCATGGATGCTTTTAACGGCTGGCAGCTGGTCAGCGAGTTAAAAAAGGCAACCGGCCTTCCGGCAGCCACATCCTTTAAACACGTTTCTCCCGCCGGCGCTGCAGTGGGTCTTCCCCTCAGCGATACCCTGGCCAAAATCTACTGGGTGGATGATCTGGGAGAACTTTCTCCTCTGGCTTGTGCCTATGCCCGGGCAAGAGGCGCTGACCGCATGTCTTCCTACGGAGATTTTGTCTCCCTTTCCGACGTGTGCGATGTTCCCACAGCCAACATGATCAAGAGGGTGGTCTCTGACGGCGTCATCGCACCCGGATATGAACCGGAGGCGCTGGAGATCTTAAAGAGCAAGAAAAACGGAAATTACAACGTGATCCAGATCGACCCCTCCTACGTTCCGGCAGCCCTGGAGCGCAAGCAGGTTTTCGGTATCACATTTGAGCAGGGGAGAAATGAGCTGAACATCAACGAGGATTTCTTCTCCAACATCGTGACAGACAACAAGGATCTCCCGGAATCCGCCAAGATCGACCTGGCCATCGCCATGATCACCTTAAAATATACCCAGTCCAATTCTGTCTGCTATGTAAAGGACGGACAGGCCATCGGTATCGGCGCAGGTCAGCAGTCCCGCATCCACTGTACCAGACTGGCAGGACAGAAGGCAGATAACTGGTGGCTGCGTCAGTCTCCCCAGGTAATGAATCTTCCTTTTAAAGATGAGATCCGCCGGGCGGAGAGGGACAACGCCATCGACGTCTACATGGGAGACGAGTATGAGGATGTGCTGGCGGACGGTACATGGGAGAAGATCTTTACCGAGAAACCTGCGGTATTCACCAGGGAAGAGAAGAAGGCATGGCTGGCAACCCTGGAGAATGTCACCCTGGGATCCGACGCATTCTTCCCCTTCGGTGACAACATTGAGAGAGCCCACAAGAGCGGGGTAAAATATATTGCCCAGCCCGGCGGCTCCATCCGTGATGACAATGTCATTGAAACCTGTAACAAATACGGTATGGTGATGGCATTCACGGGATTGAGATTATTCCACCATTGATGTCCATTCCTGTCCCGGCTTCCCGTAGGGAAGAAGAGTCAGATACCCACAGAAAAAAGAGACCCTGTATGGCTCCTGAAGCCATGCAGGGTTAATTTTTTGCTTACCGGCCCAATGCAGAGACCCGCATCTTTCAGGCCGCTTTGGCTGCTGTGGAAAGAAAGGGTTAAAAGAGGGACTCCAGCCGGGAGAAGAAAGCCGGATCCGATGTGGAGGCGCATTCACTTTCGGGGATGATGGTGGTTCCCTCCGCGTTGATCCCCGCAACGGCGAAGGTCATGGCAATCCGGTGGTCACCTTTACAGTCGATGACCGCACCGTGAAGGGGAAATCCTCCCCGGATAAGAAAACCATCCTCCAGGGGGGTGATATCTGCCCCCATCCTTTGAAGGTTGCTGCTGACGAGGGCGATCCGGTCCGATTCTTTGACTTTAAGTTCCCTGGCATCCCGGATCAGGGTCTCTCCTTCCGCGAAACAGGCCAGCAGGCAGACAAGGGGCAGTTCATCGATCAGAGAAGGGATGGTCTCCCCTTTCACCACTGTCCCATGCAGGACGGAGGACCGGACAAGAAGGTCGGCCACAGGCTCTCCGCAGACAGTATGCCTGTTTTCCAGGATAATGTCTGCTCCCATCTGCCGGCAGACCCTGATGATCCCTGCCCTGGTCCTGTTCACTCCCACATTTTTCAGCCTCAGTGAAGAATCCGGTGTGATCAGGCCGGCAGCCAGGAAAAAGGCGGCGGCGGAGAGATCGCCGGGTATGCTGATCTGCGCGGAGGTAAGCTTTTGTCCGGCCTCCAGGGTGAGGGTATTTCCCTCCCGGTCCAGATCAACCCCGAAGAGGGGAAGCATGCGCTCCGTGTGGTCTCTTGAGGCAGCCGGCTCAATGACGGAGGTCCTCCCGTCCGCGTATAATCCGGCCAGGAGTATACAGGATTTCACCTGGGCGGAAGGAACCGGGGACCGGTATTGAATCCCTTTTAAAGGATGACCGCTGATCTTAAGAGGGGGGCAGCCGTTTCCCGCCGTACTTTCTATTTCCGCCCCCATCCGGGACAGAGGCAGGATGATCCTTTCCATGGGGCGGGAATTCAGAGAGGCGTCACCGCCGATCAGGCAGGAAAAGTCCTGTCCGGCCAGGATGCCGGACAAGAGCCTCAGGGTGGTACCGCTGTTCCCGGCATCAAGGATCTCTCCCGGATCTTCCAGTCCTGATAAGCCTTTGCCGAACACCACCGTCTGATCCTTATCCTGTTCTATCCGGACACCCATCTTCCCAAGACAGGAGATGGTGGACAGGCAGTCCTTTCCCGGGGACAGTCCCCTGATGACGGTCCTTCCTTCCGCCACTCCGCCCAGGATAAGAGCCCGGTGACTGATAGATTTATCGCCCGGTACCGGGAGAACTCCTTTCAGACTTGTTTTTCTGGTCAAACGCTTCATCTCATCCTCATACCTTTCCCCGCAGGAATCCGGGACAGGGGCTGACGCGGGCCCGGACTGTCATCGCAAACCCCGGTGTTCATGCCATTATTGTATCGGGAATCCTCTTCCTTTACAAGCCTCTTCTTCAAGGGATCAGGAGGGATTTTTCCCCCGGCAAATGCTAAAATTAGTCCTTGTCATATGAGTAAATTTTTAGTAGAATAGATTGTGGAGTCTGTTGCGGAAATCTGTTGCCGGCATATTTTATTTCTGCCGATCGCGACAGGGTTTCCGCATAAATATAAAGACCATACAGGTATAGGAGGAACCAGTAATGAATGTTTACACAACTGAGAACATTAGAAACGTTGTATTTCTTGGACACAATGGATGTGGTAAGACTTCTCTGATCGAGTCCATGGCCTTTGCAACAGGCATTATCAAGAGAATCAGAACTGTTGCCGAGGGCGGAACAGTCAGCGATTATGATAAAGAAGAGATCAAAAGAAAATTCTCCATTCAGGCTTCGATTATTCCCTTCGAACTGAACGGAACCAAGGTCAATATCATCGACACTCCAGGATTATTTGACTTTTCCGGTGAAGTTTATGAAGCCATCAGCGTCGCGGACGCAGCCGTTATCGTGATCAACGGCAAATCCGGCGTGGAAGTGGGAACCAGAAAGAGCTTTGACTTCTGTGAGAAGAAGGGTATCCCCGTGATCGTTTACATCTCCAATGTTGAGGATGAGCATGTGGATGCTGCCGCCATCGTGGATGAGCTCAGAGATGCCTACGGCACAAAGATCGTTCCCTTCCAGATGCCCATGAAGGAAGGACATGATTACAAGGGTCTGATCAATGCAGCCAACATGACCGTCGCCAACGCACAGGCTGACGGAAGCTATAAAGTAGACACAGCGGAAGAAGGCGACAACGATGAGCTGGATGATTACCGTATGCAGCTTATGGAAGGTATCGCCGAGACCAGCGAGGAGCTTATGGAGAAGTTCTTTGCCGAGGAGCCCTTCACAGACGAAGAGATCAGGGATGCCATCGTAAGCGCTGTTGCTGAGGGTGACCTTATGCCGGTTATCTGCGGTACCATCAATTCTTCCTACGGAGCAGAGGTGCTTCTGGACAGCCTGGTACACTACACCAGCGCTCCCGGAAAGGTTGCCGGCCAGTTTGTGGGCAAGAAGGTCAAGACCGATGAGGAGATCACTGCAACATATGATGATTCCAAGCCGGTAAGCGCCTATGTATTCAAGACTATCGCCGATCCTTTCGTGGGACGTTTCTCCCTCATCAAGGTTACCGACGGTATCCTGAAAGCGGATTCCACTTTATATAACAGCAATAAGGAGACCGAGGAGCGCGTGGGTAAACTTTATGTTCTCCGCGGAAAGGACCAGATCGAGATCAGCATGCTTCACGCCGGGGATATCGGTGCCATCGCCAAGCTCTCCGCCACCAAGACGGGAGATACCTTATCCCAGAAAGCAGATCCGGTCATCTTCGAATCTGCCAAGATGCCCGTTCCCTACACCTTTATGCGCTATATGGCCAAGACAAAGGGTGATGAGGACAAGGTAGCCACCGCGTTAAAGAAACTTATGGATGAGGACCTTACCTTAAGTGAGGTTAATGATAAAGCAAACCGTCAGATGCTCCTCTATGGTTTGGGAGATCAGCATCTGGAGATCGTCAAGAGCAAGCTTGCCGACCGTTATAAAGTTGAGATCGA
>CACZOS010000034.1 GCA_902782815.1 uncultured Lachnospiraceae bacterium
AGATATACCCGGCATACAAAAGACCGGATATAATCAGCACAACCGGCAAAATCAGTTTCTTCATACGATGCTCCCTTCCGGCATATAAGGAATGACTTCATTGATCAGTCGCTGTGCCCGAAAGCTTTTCTGGCTTTGGCAGGAGGCATTGTAGATTTCAACCAGATCCTCGACAGCCTTATGAAGCTTTCTGTATAACTGGCTGCGGCTCATACTGAATTTTGAAACCAGCCGCTCTACCACGACATCATTCATATAGGCTTCCTGGATCAGCAGCTGTCCTGTCGTATCAATCTCAAGAAGGCAGCGCCTTACGAAACTGATCTGGTCTTCTTTTTCATAGATATCGCGCATATGAAGAACCATGGCTCTTGTTTCCTCTTCGATATCCCGCTGGGAGTTTAGAAGAACCCGGAATACCTTATCCGGTGAAAAGCCGGGAGTTTTAATGCCGCTCTCGTCGCCGCCATGTGAGAAGTTATTGCGCTCGATTGCTTCTTCCATCGTTTCAACGCTTCCGCGAAGCCTCTTTTTCTCATCTTCAAGGATTCGGGCTTTCTGGTTCATTCCTTTCAGAAAACCAATCATTTCAGCCTTGGTCATTTTCTCCATCAAAAAATCCTCTGTCAATCTGGTCCAGGTATTCTTCCTCATGCTTTGAAACAAGAATAAGCGCATAGAAAAAGATCCCGAATATGCTTCCCAAGAATAATCCTGCGACAAAAGCAATTCCTACATCCATGATGGTCTCCTTTACATTTCATTTCCTGCGACACAAAAAAGTTTATCAGGAAATGGCAGGAAAACCGTATCAACCTTGTATCAGGCAAATCTCACGTAGTCTCACGATAATCTCACCAAAGTATCAGCGGCTAGTGTGACATATATGTCTCATGACTTGAATTTATACAGGCGTTATACTAATAGAGAATCCTTTAAGGACAAACAGTTGCATTCTCGCGTTTGAAAAAGATCATGGCCTGGCTGAAGCCACCGAAATCACGCCGGGATTAATCACCGCCCTTGAAGAGGCAACGGGTTAAAAACAATAGTACGGATCTGTTTTTTCTGAACATAAGAATAGATGCCGGTGGGCTGATAAGCTTCAGCTTTCCGGCATCTTTTTTTTATCCTTATTACTTTATGCAGCGACAATATCCTGCTGTCCGGTACTTATTCAGCATTACGGCATTCCTTATCGTCTGACCGTCATTAACACTTAACGGTAAGATTACCAGAACCAGGAGATCTGTCTCATGAAAAGAAGGCTGCTTCCAGCAGCAATACTGATCAGTTCGATAAATATACCGACCATGCCAAGGGCAATTGAAGGATGCCATACTCGATAGCTCCAATCACAACCATCGCTATGCTAGAAAACAGAGCCATATTTGTTCTCCTCTTTAAATAATCGTTTCCCAAGGAAGAGGTGTTACTTTAATCGACCACTTGCCGTCCGGGAACTGTATTTTGATGCTTCCTTCCTCTGGGTCTTGCGTGACAGACTCCGCATCAAAGAACATGTAGGAGTTGTTCAGGAAGCGATACAGGTCATTGGTAATTGATTCTGAATTGTGTACTCTCGTCATTTTATTTCCGGCGATAAGAGGCGCATATTCACCTTCCCCTACAATGAGATGTTCCACCAGGGGCAGCCCGATCTGATTACTCAGTTCATAAATGTTCCAGGTAAGTTGGATATCCTCAAAGGAAGGTTCCGCACTTCCGGATACATGGTTGTGGATGAGGATAAACTCAGAAGCTCCCATAAGGAAAGCTCTTATCATTATTTCCCGAATACCTACCATGGCACTGTTGACACTGCCATGTGAAATCTCTGAGCAGCCAAGCGGGATGCACTTTGAATTTATCCCTATTATATATACAATTTCCTCGGCAGGCGTATTGGCATACAGATGATTCCTGGCAAAATCATATATCGCTTCCGGACAGTTAAGTATTGTGTAGCTCTTCGCATAAATCGATTCTTTTTTTACCAGGTGAACCTGTCCACCATTAGGTCCACTTGCCAGAATATAAACAGGAACTTTTAACACGTATCTATTTTCCCTCCTCAATCAAGGATGTTTTTTCATTTATCAGCTTTTCAAAGTCTATAGCGACATATCTGCGGACCAGGACATCAGCACTCATATCTTCAAACCACATGACAATCCTCTCCCGGGTATCATCATCAATGAAGGGGATGATACGGCATATCCAATACACACCGTATACATATCCCGCCTTAATGGCTGTTTTCATATTCTTTTTGTCCTACGCTTCATTATCAGCCTCATCTTTCACAACACACTCCAGCTTCTTCACAATTTGAGCAGAAAGCAGTAGGAGTTTGTTTGACAGCATAATTCCCTGTGCCGGTTGTACCTTATAATCACTCTCGCACAGATAAAACATTATTCTCTTCATCTCTTTGGCATCCTTAAGTGCATTTGAAATTATAATCTGATTGCTTTTCATTTCAGTAATAATTCACCTCCCCAAAAATCTCCTCAAGTTCCATTCTGCATTTATCAGCCGTGGCGTTAAAGCTTGAGCAGATAATCCTATAGTCTACAGCTCTGGCACAATCAACAGCGGTTAACAATAAAATCTTATCTATCTGACGTATCCTCTACATGCCTTAACCAGCTGATCCACCTGATGTATATAAAGTGTTATATCCTCCTCCATGTCCCCAACACAATCCACCGTACAACAGTGAGAGTGTGTACCGTGTTCTGATTTTTCCCCATTTATAGTGTTCTAGAAAACCATATACATAAAACATAAGGTTATTGGATAGTATGTATTCCCACCACAATCAGAATCACTTCCACGGTTGTCATGGCTGTCTCATCCTTTATGAATGCTTTTAACTGATTTCCCATATTCAAGACCT
>CACZOS010000035.1 GCA_902782815.1 uncultured Lachnospiraceae bacterium
ATCAATTTCATCACAGAGGAAGAGGCATTCATCAAAAAAGGAAGTCTGGTTTATATGAATGCCCTCTCGGAAAAGGGGATCAGTGCATATTCCGAGCCTTCTCAGGAAGCAGAGCCGGTGGCGGAAGGCTTGATCTACGGCACGGAGCTTACCGTAGAGAGCCTGGAGAACGGATGGGCCAAAATAAATTATGAAGGCAAAGAGTGCTGGGTTAATATGTACCATATGGGCAGTTACGGGACAGATCTGTGGAAAGTGGAAACCCTTACCAGGGGGCGGCAGGTCAACCTGCGGCAGGAGGCCGGCCGGGAATCAAAGGTACTTTGCAAGATTCCGGAGATGGAGAGACTGACCATACTGGAATTTAAAAATGGCTGGGGAGCCGTGGAATACGGGGAATATCACGGTTGGGTAATGCTTCATTACCTGACGCCGGTGTCTGAAGAAGAATAGAAGAAGAACCATCTGTGTCTGACGATCAGATGGTTCTTTTTCTATCCATTTCCGGCGAAAGATTTCCGAAAGAAATGTAAGAAAAAGTTCATAAAATTATTAGCACTCGACACTTGACATGGCTAATAAGAGGTGTTATATTACAGCTAGAACAAAGAGAACAAAGCTTTCAGATAGGACAGCGGTCGGATAAAACCCCATGTCCCATCCGAAGAAGGAAAGGGGATAAGAATTATGTTAAGACCAAGTATTTTCTCAAACAATTTTGTTGATGATATGTTTAATGATATGTTTTCCTTCCCGGCAAGGACGTTCAAGAGAGAGACGACTCCCGTCATGAAGACCGATGTAAAAGAAGTGGAAGGCAACTATGAACTGGCCATCGATCTTCCGGGATACCGGAAAGAGGATCTTCAGGTAGAGCTGAAAGACGGTTATCTTACCGTATCTGCCAACACCAACAAGGAAGAGAACGAGAAGGATGAAGAGGGCAGATATGTCAGAAGAGAGCGTTATACCGGTGTCTGCAAGAGAACCTTCTATGTGGGCGAAGCTCTGGAGCAGGAAGACATTAAGGCCGCTTTTGAGAACGGGGTGCTGACCCTGGTATTCCCCAAGGAGAAACAGGTTGCTCCCGAAGTTGAGGAGAACCGCTATATCCAGATCCAGTAACTGAGGATTAATTAAGGCGTCGCGGGCGCCGATCAAGATAAGAGGGATATCCCGTGAGGGGTATCCCTCTTGCCCGTATGATCAAGATTCCGTGAGTCCTGAAAGAGGTGATCGAGATGAAAAAGGATTATTATGAGGTTTTAGGTCTTTCCCGGTCCGCCGGCCAGGATGAGATCAAGAAGGCTTACCGGAAGCTTGCCAAGAAATATCACCCGGATACGAACAAGAATAATCCTGCCGCGGAAGAAAAGTTCAAAGAGATTTCGATCGCCTATGAAGTGCTCAGCGACGAAAAGAAAAAGTCGCTTTATGATAAATATGGCGAGATGGGGCTGAACCCCAACTTTGATCCGGAGGAGTATGAGAAGTACTCCCGGTTCCGTGATTTCAGCGGCGGATACAGCGGGTCTCCCTATGGCGGTTTCTCCCATGGAGAGGGAGCCCCCTTTGGAAACGGTTCATACCGTGAGGTCCATTTTGGGGGGCAGGGTCAGGATTTCCAGGATATTCTGGACCAGATCTTTCATGGAGGATTCTCCGCCGGAGGCCCGAAAAGTGCCGGGAGCGGCTCCCGGTCCGGCCCGGGAGGGAGCTACAGCTATGCGCCTCCAAAGGGTAAGGACTATACTACCAGGATCAATCTGACCTTTGATGAAGCTGTCCACGGATGTAAAAAGACCATCCGGTTCAAGGATGATCTGGGACAGATGCAGACCATTGAAGTAAATGTGCCTGCGGGCATTGATACCGGAAAGAAGATCCGTGTAAAAGGCAAGGGAGGCCAGGGTCATTCCGGTAACGGAGACCTCTATCTGGAAGCGCAGGTGGACAGCCGGGAGGGCTACGAGAGGAAGGGAAACGACGTCTATGTGACGGTAAATATCCCCTTCGCCACAGCCGTACTGGGTGGGGAAATCGTGGTTCCGACCTTATATGGTCAGGTAAAATGTAAGGTAAAGGCAGGTACCCAGTCAGGATCAAAGATCAGATTAAGAGGGAAGGGAATTCCCCATATGGGGCATCCGGACAAAAAAGGAGATCAGTACACGGTAATTTCCATCGACGTGCCCAGGAACCTGTCTGAAGAATCCAGGCAGAAGCTTAAAGAGTTTGAGGAAAGCCTGAACCGGGGGAAAAGGCACAGGGAGGTAAGCTGAAAAAATCTTTCTGAAAAGAATACCGGTTTTTTTAAAAAACACAAAAAGATAACGTCAGGATCCATGAAAACTTTCATGGATCCTGACGTTTTGTCTGTAAATATTCAGTACGGCCTTGTGCTGTGCTCCGGTTCCGGGTATTCTTCTCCGAAGGTTTCTACGGTCACGGTCTTCATGACCTGTTTGTTGTAGGGTGAATCCCGGAAGGTTTTTTCGCAGGCAATCTTATCTACCACGTCCATGCCTTCGATCACCTTGCCGAATGCTGCGTACTCGCCGTCCAGGTGGGGTGCGGGCTTATGCATGATGAAGAACTGGGATCCGGCGGAGTTGGGCATCATGGAACGAGCCATGGAAAGGACGCCTTCGTCATGTTTTAGGGGATTGGGGAATCCGTTGCTGGAGAATTCTCCTTTGATCTGATAGCCGGGACCGCCTGTCCCGGTACCCTGGGGGCATCCCCCCTGGATCATGAATCCTTTGATGACACGGTGGAAGATTAACCCGTCATAAAAGCCCTTCTGAATGAGGGAGATGAAATTGTTTACCGTGTTTGGGGCAATCTCCGGATACAGTTCAGCCTTGATCACGTCGCCGTTTTCCATGGTGATGGTTACAATAGGATTTGCCATAGTGTTTACCTGACCTTTCATGAATAATATGTATTGAAACAATTAGATTTATAATACTAATTGATTTCCTTACCGTCGATTTTGATGATCTTCCCGTTGGATATGGTGAGTTTGACGGTGGTTCCCGGTTTGAGGGATAACCAGTAATCCAGCGGTACCTCTATGGAGTAGGAGTGGCGTTTTTCTTTAAAAGCCAGAGTATAGGTTTCTGTCCGTTTGCCTTCCTTCTCTTTCTCACCCAGAGCGGGTTCTCCCCAGTAGGGATTTTCAGCGCCTCCTTTTGTTGTGACATGACGGGATTCAAACCAGCGTTCGATCTCGTAGTAATATTTGGTCTGATAGACTGCTTCTTTCCGGTAAATTGGCTGGGTTACCGTCTCGTAGTAAGTCTCAGTCCGGTAGCGGGGCGTACGGACTTCCCTTTCGGTGAAAGTACCGTCGCCGTTGCTCACATACTCTATGCTGGTGTCAAAGCCGTCAGGGACCTGTCTGGTCCGCGCAACCTCCACCGGTTCATAGTGATCCAGGACCTCGTTATAATGGTGGAGTTCCTTTTTCGACTCATAGGTCCGCCCGCCTTCGGGAACCGACCAGTCGGCTTCTTTCACTGTCCTGGATTCTTCGACAGTAATATCCCGGGTCCAGCTCTTGGACTCCAGAGTACCGGATGCTGTTCTGGGCCAGAACATGAATACAAGGATGACGATGAGGGCGAGGCCTAAGCCGGCAAAAAGCTTTGCCCTGCTCTGCATTTTCTGAGCCCGGATCCTTTGGGCTTCCTCCCTTTTCCTCTCTGCTTCCCTTTTGCTCTCCCGGTGCTTTTTAGCCCGGGCTTCTTTCTGGTATTTTTTATAGACCGGCTCTTCTTTGTCTTCAGAAGAACTATCTGCGGAAACATGATCCCCCGTATCCATATCCGGATCCTGGTCAGGCAGAAGATCATCAGACTCTTCCGGCAGTGAGGCCGGTTTGGAGGAAGGTGTGCCGTAAACATCTTTTTCAGCCACCGCTTCCTTGACATCGTCCGTCTTATTGGAAAAGTAGTCTCCGATACTATCTTCCCGGGAAGCGCCGCAGTTGCTGCAAACCTCGTTATCGTAACGGTTCAGACTCTCGCAGAAACTGCATATCCAGTCAGCTCCCTTGCCGTACATGGCTGCCGTTTCCTTATCCAGATATTCCTTTTTGGAAGGCAGGTAGAAGACCGTACCCTCATCCTGGGGATGACCACAGTTGGGACACTGTTTGGTCAGGCCTCCGATCCCTTTTTGATCGCAATAGGGACAGTCCCATAATCCTTCGATGATCTTATTCGCCATGGGCAGCACCTCCTGTAGCCTGTCTCCGGCAATGAGCCTGCCTGAATAAATTTTTATGATGCTGTGCAGGGTGTAAATCACCCTTTATGATATTGTATCAAAGTTGGGAAAAGCATTCAAGATTGAGATGGAAAAAGGCCCTGACAGGGAGAAAGATAAATGTGCGGATATAAAAAAACGCCGATTCTCAGATCGGTCAAGGGAGGTCAGAAAGGCTGATCTGAAAACGCAGCGGAACATGCGGACCTGTGAAGATCACAGGAAAAGGATATGATATTGTGTCTTCTTATTCCGGATTAATTAAGGGTAGCGGAAAGTTCCCGGATAACTTCTTCCGCACAGTCTTCATTGTAGATGTTTAAGAGTACAGGTCTTGAAATGTCAAGGCTGAAGATACCCATGGCAGAACGTGCGTTAACATGGGTAGACCCGGAGATCAGCTCAAAACGGCCCTGATGATTATTGACGATCTTAACCAGGGAACGAATTTTGTCCAACGTGTCGATATGTACCGATTGTGTTACCATAAAATTACCTCCGATTGGTTTGTATCATAATATAGGAAGAAAGAAAAATCAATACGGAAAAACAGGGAAAAAACGGAGAGGTTTGGACGTAAAATTCGGTATTTTTATAAACTGTTAAGGAAATTGTTGGACGTTTTCCCCAAAATAATCAGAGTCTTCATGGGTTATCAAGTGACATTTTCCCTTAACTGAGCTATAATTATAGCTGAAAAAGGGAGACAAAATGCAGAAAAATCTGCAGGATCAGATGTGGGGAGAAAAGATAGATGAAAAAACGACTGGTTGTATTTGATCTGGACGGTACCCTGGCACCGGTGGGAAAGGGAATGGCTCAGGAGGATGTGAAGCTGCTGAAAAAGATAGAGGATTGCGGAATAAAGCTGGCTGTGTGCTCAGGCAAGCCCACCTATTATCTCTGCGGATTTGCCCGGCAGATGGGATTTCCGGATATGATCCTTCTGGGAGAGAACGGTTCGGTGATCCAGTTCGGGATCCACCTTCCCCCGCAGATCTACTGTACCCTGCCCTATGAGAGGAGTGTGAAATCGGCTCTCCGGCAGATAGAGGAGGACATCAGCCTGATGATCCCCGGCATATGGTTCCAGCCCAATTCCGTGGCAGTGACCCCCTTCCCCAGGGATGAGGGGGAATTCCAGCAGATCGAAGACTATCTGAATGAACATAAGGAAAAACTGGAGGGGATCGAAACCTTCCGCCATGCGGACAGCTTTGATTTCGTACCCGGCGGTATCACAAAATACGATGGCCTTCAGAAACTGACCCAGATGACCGGAATCACGGCAGAGGAGATGATCGCCGTGGGGGACGGGGTAAATGATGCTCCCATGTTTTCCTACGCGGGCATGTCCCTGGGCATAGGACTGGAGGATGACCATCAGGTGGACCGGAATTTTGCTTCCATCAGCGAGGCCATGGCGTATATACTGGAAATCGTCTCCTGATTATCAGTTTCTGTCATGACGAAAAAAAGAGATATTCATCCCGGTCTTCGGGTGAATATCTCTTTTTTTGAAATGATTTACAGCAGGATTATCCCATGCTCCCTTGCCTTTTCACGGATCTGATCGGGCCATACGGAACATTGGATCTCTCCGATATGGGCTTTTCTTAAGAAGAACATACAGATCCGGGACTGGCCGATTCCACCTCCGATGGTGTAGGGAAGCTTTCTCTCAAGAATCGCTTTTTGGAAGGGGAGCTTGCCCCGTTCGGGACAGCCGGCCTTTTTCAGCTGGGATTTCAGGGAGTTTTCATCCACCCGGATGCCCATGGAGGACAGCTCCAGGGCGATATCCAGCACGGGATAGTAGACGATGATATCTCCGTTTAATGCCCAGTCATCATAGTCCGGGGCACGTCCGTCGTGTTTCTGACCGGATGCCAGCAGGTCTCCGATCTGGGAGATGAAAACCGCTCCTTTTTCCTTTGCGACAGCATATTCCCGCTCCTTGGGATCCAGGTCAGGGTACATGTCCTCCAGCTCCTGGGAACTGATGAAAAAGATTTCCTTAGGCAGGATCTCCTCGATATAGTCATACTGGATGGACATATATTTTTCAGTCTTTTTCAGAGCCTTGTAGATCTGTTTTACCACTTCTTTGAGCGTATCCATATTGCGCTCTTTTTTCCGGATGATCTTTTCCCAGTCCCACTGGTCCACGTAGATGGAGTGGATATTGTCCGTATCCTCATCCCGGCGGATGGCGTTCATATCGGTATAGAGGCCTGTTCCATAGGCAAAACCATATTCCTTTAAGGCATAGCGTTTCCATTTGGCCAGGGAATGGATGATCTCCATCGGCCGTTCATCCTGCTCCTTAACCCCGAAGGAGACGGGACGTTCCACACCGTTTAAGTTATCGTTCAGTCCGGAATCCGGATCCACGAAGAGGGGAGAAGAGACACGAAGCAGATTGAGCTGCTTTGCCAGGGTCTGCTGAAAAAAGTCCTTTACCGTCTTGATCCCTACCTGCGTATCATACAGGTTCAGCTGGGGCACATAGTTTTCGGGAATGATCAGGTGATCAGTCATAAAGAATCCTCCTTTTTTCTTTACCGGTCAGAGCCTGCCATGGGGACGGTAGATCGGCAAAACAAATGATTTACCATTATAACAGAAAAAAGCGCGGTTCGCATTAAAAAATGTCTTATTTTCAGGTTTTTTCCAAAAGACATGGCACTACACCCTTTTCTTCTTCCCAATTAAAAGGAAAGCCGTTTTATTTCCCTCCTGAATCTGCTATACTATACTGTGGCAAATACCCTACAGATTATTTTACAGTTAGTGAGTGATATAGATGAGTTACGACAATCGAAGACCCTATTCCTCCAACCGTTTTTCCAAAGAGATCGAAGAGATCCATGAAAGGCGGGAGGCGGAAGCGGCGAAAAAGAAAAGGCAGCAGTCAGCGGGGAAAAGGACTGCCACCGGCAGGAAGACCACTTCCGGGAGGAAGACCGGAACTGCCCGGACCAGAAGACCTTCCCGTTCCTATTCCGGAACAGCCGGGACCCGTACTGCTGCTGCAGGGACGGGGAGGACCTACAGTTCAGCCCGCCGTCAGGGATATACCCCCGGCCGGACCGGAACCGTCAGAAGAACACCGTCCTACGGGAAAAGAAAGAGGAAGAGAGATACAGGAAGGAGGATCAGGATCCTGGGAGCAGCGGTGGTTCTGCTTCTGTTTTTTGTCATCGGGATTATGATCCACCGGAAATATATGGCGCATCTGGCTGTGGTGAAGAAAGAAGAGGTGAGAAAGGAGACCCTGAAAGAGGCGGAAATCCTGGCTCAGGGTTATGATTATGAAGCGGCCATCCAGAAGGCCATGGGAATTGATAATTATGCCGAGAACCAGGAAGCCAGAGAAGCGGTGGCCGGCTGGAAGGATGAGATGAATGAGCTGGTGGAATTCACCGTGGAGGATGTTACCCACATCTTCTATCACACCCTGGTGAGGGAACCTGAGCTGGCCTTTGAATGCGCTCCTTCTATCGCCGAGGGCTTTAAGAAATGGATGACCACCATCGAAGAGTTTAACCGGATTACGGAGACCATGTACCGGGAAGGCTATGTCCTGTGCAGTCTCTATGATTTCTTTGATGAGATTTACGATGTGGACGGGGTACCGCATTTTTCACCCAAGTCCGTCTACCTTCCCGAGGGCAAGAAACCCTTTATCCTTTCCCTGGATGACCTCAGCTACTACCATACCTACACCGGCCACGGCATGGCCACCAAACTGGTGCTGGACGATGAGGGTAAGGTGACCTGCCAGTATGAACTGGAGGACGGGTCCGTGGAGACAGGCTCCTTTGACTGCGTTCCTCTCATAGACGA
>CACZOS010000036.1 GCA_902782815.1 uncultured Lachnospiraceae bacterium
ATCTCTGAGGAACTTGGCCGGAAGGGATATAATATGTATGATCCCACAGTACTGATTATCCCCTCCAACCTGAGGGACAGTAAGTTCGGTAAGGAGGATGATGCCTGTGCTCTGCTGAATATTTTCCTTGCTGCCCACTCCTTCGGTGTAGGATCCTGCTGGATCAATCAGCTGCAGGGAATTTGTGACACCGAAAGAATCCGCCCGGTGCTGACCGGCATGGGTATCCCGAAAGACCATGTGGTTTACGGAATGGCCGCTTTGGGCTATCAGGACGGGGACGGAGGAATCCATGAGTACGAACGTAAGGGAGAAGTGACCTATATCCGTTGAGGCTGCGGTTAATCCGGCGGCCGGGAGCCGAAAACTATATGCGCAGAAAAACAGACTGCCGTGAGGACAGTCTGTTTTTTTCTGTAAACATAATGTTTTTTAGTGACACCGCGAAATGTCTGTTCTAAGAGCAGAAAGCTTTATGCTCTCTCTGCGTAGAATGCGTCGATGGCATCCTTCATGGGAAGTGAGGGCTGGGCGCCAAGGCTCTGTACGGAGATGGCCGCAGCGGCACTGGCATATCTTGCCGCCTCGATGATATCGCCGGTCTCGGCATATCTCATAACCAGAACACCTGTGAAGCAGTCGCCTGCAGCGGTGGGATCCACAGCGTCCACCTTGAAGGTGGGAACCATCTGGGCGATGCCTTCGCCGTAAATATAAGATCCCTTATCTCCCATCTTCAATACAACATATTTACAGTTGCAGCGTTCTTTCAGGATCTTGCTTGCCGCCAGACAGGTCTCGTCGTCAACCGGCAGAATGCCAACCAGAGCGTCCGTCTCTGTCTCATTGGGAGAAAGGATGGTGATTCCCTGGAATTTCTCGATAGGATAGGACTGGGCGGGACCGCAGTCAAGGCAGGTGATCATCCCTTTTGCCTTGGCAAGCTCAAATGCTTTGACATTGGACTCCAGAGGGATCTCCAGCTGCATCATTACAGCATCGTAGTCTTTGCCTTCAAATGCCTTCTCGATATCCTCAGGTGTGGTGTCCATATTGCCGGCAACATAGATGGCAATACGGTTCATGCCGTCTTCCTCAAGCATGATCACGGCCATGCCTGTGCTGGAGCCTTCCTTAAGGTTGCAGTTGGTAATGTCGATACCTGCATCCACCAACATACCCCTTAAGGCCTCGCCGTTGGCATCCTGTCCTAAAGTACAGCAGACGGAAACATCAGCGCCTGCTCTTGCCGCTGCCACAGCGGAGTTGCTTCCCTTGCCGCCTCCTGCGGTGGAATAGGATGTTCCGAGAATACTCTCACTGGGATGAGGTACCCTGGGCATCTGAAGAATCAGATCCATCATAATACTGCCTGCCATTAATATTTTTGCTGCCATTAAGTAAAAACCCCCTTTACAAAAACTTTGTGTAAGATGTACAAAGCCGAATCATTATACAATTAAATTTTATGCATTATTCTGATAAATGTCAAGATGATCAAAGATGATAATCGTTCTGAATCAGAACAGAATCTGCATCATTTTTACAACAGAAAGAACTTCTCTATAAAAAACCGATTGCAGACGGATACTCTGATTATTGACATATGTCAATAATATTGATATACTGATATCTGACATATGTCAGAAAGGAGTATTATGCCAAGACCAAGAAGATGCAGATGTATTGAAAGCTATCCGGATTACTGGAGTTTTGCCCCGCAGGAGGCAGAACTGCGGTATACAGAGCCTGAGGGTATCCTATCGGGGAATACTGCTCTGCGGGAAACGGTCATCATGGGGCTGGACGAATACGAGACCATCCGGCTGATTGACAGATATGGCTTAAACCAGGAACAATGTGCAGGGAAAATGGGTGTGGCCCGGACGACGGTGACTGCGATTTATAACAATGCCAGAAGGAAGATTGCAGAGGCATTGGTGGACGGCAAGATCCTCCGTATCGAAGGAGGGAACTACAGACTGGCTGAACAGAGCATCAGCAGCCTGCGATTGAAAGGAGAAAACACAATGAGAATAGCGGTAACGTATGAAAATGGAAATGTATTTCAGCATTTTGGAAGAACAGAACAGTTTAAGGTATATGATATTGAGGAAGGAAAGATAAAGGAAACACAGATTATCGATACCAACGGCAGCGGTCATGGCGCTCTGGCAGGATTCCTGAAAAATGCCCGGGCAGATTCTCTGATCTGCGGCGGAATCGGACATGGTGCCCGCTATGCACTGGCTGAGGCAGGAATCACTCTTTATGCGGGAGTTTCGGGACCGGCTGACCAGGCAGTGGAAAACTATTTAGGGGGTAAACTGCAGTTCAGTGAGGATGCAACTTGTGACCATCACGGCCATGGTCATGGAGAGGGCCACCACTGCGGTCATGGACATGGCCACGGTCATGGAGAAGGCCACCATTGCGGTCATGAAAAAAAACATGACTCCGGAAAAAAGGAGGGACACTGCTGTCATCATGAGTGACAGATATATCGCCATTGATCTGAAAAGTTTTTATGCATCGGTGGAGTGCCGGGAACTGGGACTTGATCCCCTGAACACCAATCTGGTGGTGGCAGACCGGTCACGTACGGAAAAGACCATCTGCCTGGCTGTTTCTCCCAGCCTCAAGGCCTATGGGATTTCCGGGAGAGCCAGACTCTTTGAGGTGGTACGTGAAGTAAAAAAAATAAACAGGGACAGACTGGGAAGGACACCAGGGAAAGCCTTCTCGGGGAAATCCGTCCTTGCTTCGGAACTTGCCAAAGACCCTTCCCTGGAGCTGGACTACCTTGTGGCTGTACCCCGTATGGCTCATTACATGGAATACTCCACCAGAATCTACAACATTTATCTGAAATATATCGCACCGGAGGATATCCATGTCTATTCCATTGATGAAGTGCTGATCGACGCTTCCGACTATCTGAAGATTTACGGGATGACCGCCAGGGAACTTGCCATGAGGATGATCAGGGATGTCCTGGAGCAGACCGGAATCACTGCCACCGCCGGTATCGGAACCAATCTCTATCTGGCTAAGATTGCCATGGATATCGGGGCCAAGCACGTGGAGGCAGACAGAGACGGTGTCCGGATTGCCCGTCTGGATGAATTATCCTACCGTCGCCTTCTGTGGGGGCACAGACCCTTGACGGACTTCTGGCGGGTGGGGCGGGGGATTGCCCGGAAACTGGAGGAGCATGGGATGTATACCATGGGGGATGTGGCCAGGTGTTCCCTGGCAGATGAGGATCTTCTCTACAGACTGTTCGGGGTCAACGCGGAGCTGCTGATCGACCATGCCTGGGGATGGGAACCCTGTACCATGGATCTGATAAAATCCTATGAACCTGAAAACAGCTCATTTTCCGCCGGTCAGGTGCTCATGTCCCCTTACGACTTCCAGAAGGCAAGAAATGTGGTTCATGAGATGGCTGATGCGGCTGCCCTTGATCTGGTGGCGAAAAGGATGGTTACCGACCAGATCGTGCTCACCGTAAATTATGACAGGGAGAATCTGAAGGATGAAAAGATACGGAAGAAATATGAAGGGCAGATCAGGGAGGACCGGTACGGAAGGAAGGTTCCCGGACATGCTCACGGAACGGTCAATCTGAAAGGATATACTTCCTCCGGAAAAGAGATCTGCGGGGCTGTTCTTTCTCTGTACGATTCCATCGTGGACCCGGACCTGCTGGTCCGCAGGCTGAACCTTTCCCTCAACCATATCGTGGGGGAGGGCAGTAAGGAAGCGTCAGAACCCGTTTATGAACAACTGGATCTGTTTACGGATTATTCCGCTTTGGATAAAGACAAGGAGAAAGAAGAAAAAGAGGCTCAGAAGGAGCGGAAACTCCAGGAGGCCATGCTGTCCATTAAGGATAAGTTCGGGAAAAATGCCATCCTGAAGGGAACCAATTTTAAGGAAGGTGCCACAGGCCGTGAAAGAAACCGTCAGGTGGGAGGGCACAAAGCATGAGAAATTATGAGGATATCATTCATCTGCCTCACTATGAGCCCAGGAATCATCCCAGGATGCCCCTTTACAAAAGAGCAGCTCAGTTCGCTCCGTTTTCCGCCCTGACGGGTTATGAAGATCAGGTTGAGGAAGCTGCCCGCCATGTAGAGTTCAGACAGGAGTTGTCGGAGGAGGAGATCTGCAGGATCAGTGAACAACTGATGGTCATCAGGGATTCCCGCCAGCAGGAGCGGCAGATCAGGTTAAGATATTTTAAAAAGGATGAGAAAAAGGACGGAGGTTCCTTTCACGAAATCATGGGAATGGTGAAAAGAGTGGATGACTATAACAGGATCCTTGTGATGGAGGACGGACCGACCGTTCCTTTTCAGGATATCACGGAGATTGAGATCATATTTCCTTCTGAGTGATGATTGAGCCTGCCTGCTGATGTCCTGTTTTTTCAGCATTGTTACAATATTTCTGGTTTTTTGTTCATTACCCGGAAATCTGTGTTATACTAGTGGGCAAGACCTGAAGAAAGGATGTAAATGATATGAACAAATACAGAGACTACGATAATTATCTGAAGGAATATCCCACCAACGACGGCTATTTCGGGAAGTACGGCGGGAATTACCTTGATGATCCTGAGCTGATCAAGGCCTTTAATGAGTATGCCGAAGCCTATCATACCATTGCCCAGTCCGCCCAGTTTATCTCTGAACTCAGGCGTATCCGGAGAGACTTCCAGGGACGTCCCACACCGGTCTATCATTGCCAGAATCTTTCCAATCTTCTGGGGAGGACACAGATTTATCTGAAGAGAGAAGACCTCAATCACACGGGTGCCCATAAACTGAATCACTGTATGGGAGAAGGCCTTCTGGCCAAATTTATGGGAAAGAAGAAACTCATAGCCGAGACCGGCGCCGGCCAGCACGGGGTTGCCCTGGCGACCGCTGCAGCCTATTTCGGCCTGGAGTGCGACATATATATGGGAGAGGTGGATATCGCCAAACAGGCTCCCAATGTGACCAGGATGAAGATCCTGGGGGCAAATGTAATCCCGGTAAGCTTCGGGTTAAAAACATTGAAAGAGGCTGTGGACGCTGCCTTTATGGCCTATGCCAAAGAGTACAGGGAGGCCATCTACTGTATCGGTACGGCAGCCGGTCCCCATCCTTTCCCCCTCATGGTCCGCGATTTCCAGTATTGTGTAGGTGAGGAAGCCAGGGAACAGTTTATCTCTCAGACGGGACATCTGCCGGATCAGGTGGTGGCCTGTGTGGGTGGAGGATCCAATTCCATCGGCATGTTCACTCCCTTCCTGGCAGATCCTGTGGAGCTTGTGGGTGTTGAACCCCTGGGACGGGGTCCTGCCCTGGGTGATCACGCCGCCTCCATCACCTATGGAAAAGAGGGTGTGATGCATGGATTCAACAGCATAATGCTGGCAGACGAAAACGGGGATCCCGCACCGGTATACTCCAATGCCAGCGGGCTGGATTATCCCGCTGCCGGACCGGAACATGCCCTGCTCCATGAACTGGACCGGGTGAAATATACCACCATTTCCGATGAGGAAGCCATCGAGGCCCTTTTCCTTCTCTCCAGACATGAAGGCGTTATACCTGCTATTGAGAGTTCCCATGCCCTGGCCTACGCCATCAAAGTGGCCAGGACCGGCATGACCGGATCTATCCTGGTGAACCTTTCAGGAAGAGGAGACAAAGATCTTGATTTCGTGGTGGAAAACTACGGTTACGGCCCGGAATTCCTGGAGAAACTGAATAAATAAGCTTAAGCCGGACCGATTGCCTGATTTGACGGTATTCTTTTCAGAGCAGAAAGAGAATGAGAATAACAAAAGGCCAGTCCATCAGTATTGATGGACTGGCCTTTTCTAATACTCATATTTACAATAATCTTATTTCAGGAAGCCGTTGATGATCTGTTCCTCCGCCTCCTGCTCTGTAAGGCCCAGCGTCATCAGTTTGATCAGCTGGTCCCCGGCAATTTTTCCGATGGCGGCTTCGTGGACAAGAGCTGCATCCACATCATTGGCCTCCAGACCGGGTACGGCAAGGATCCTTCCCCTGTCCATGATGATGGAGTCACATTCGGTATGACCGGAACAAGGGGCGTTGCCGTTTAAGACCGCGTCAAATTTCTGGTAGGAATCATCTCTGGCCACTGACCGGGAAACCACATCGGCAGTGGCTCCTTCCCCGTTCAGGTTTACCACATATTTGCTTATGGCCCGCTGTGAACCATGAGTCATCAGACGCTCACGGACAGTAAGTTTTGCTCCCGCTGCCAGTTCTGCCGTGGTGATACGGTCGGTATCATCCACTCCTTTGATCTGTACCATCTCCAGTTCGGCGACACTTCCCTCTTCCAGATACAGTTCTGTCCCGGGATTCAGAATACGTTTTCCCGCACCGTCGCCGGACCCATAGTGTTTTTCAACATATTTAATTCTGGCATTCTTCCCCACAAAGAAACGATGGATGCCGTCATGCTCGGAGTCCTGGGGACCGCAATTGTCGATACCGCAGCCGGCCACGATAAACACATCCGAGTCTTCGCCGATATAGAAGTCATTATAAACCACTTCCTTCAGGCCTGTTTTTGTCATGACCACCGGGATGTGGACGCTCTCATTTTTTGTGCCGGGTTTGATCCTGATCTCAAGACCGTCTCCGCCTTCCCGGGGAATGATCTCTATATTTGCTGTGGAGGCTCTTCCCGCGGACTGGCTGTTGGAACGGATATTGAATGCGCCTTCCGGTACAGAATGAAGTCCTGCCACCTCTGATAACAGTCTTTTTTGAATCTCATCAAGCTTTAACATTCCTCTTCTCCTTCTTTCCTTGGCGCGGCCATCTTGCAGGCCGATACCATGGAGGCTGTCCCGATCAGGTCGGGAAGGACCTCCTCCTTTGCTCCGTGCTCGGTAACCTGGCCGTCTTTCAGGACGATGATTTCATCCGCGATATTCAGGATGCGCTCCTGATGGGATATGATCATGATGGAACTGTCCTCGATCCTGTCTCTTATCCCCTCGAAAACTTCGATCAGATTGTTGAAGCTCCAGAGGTCAATGCCGGCCTCCGGTTCATCAAAGATGGATAAGGAAGATGCCTTGGCCAATACCGTGGCGATCTCGATACGTTTCAGTTCTCCGCCGGACAGGCTGCTGTTCACTTCCCTGTCGATATAGTCCCTGGCACATAAACCCACAGCGGAAAGATATTCACAGGCTGCGGAAACAGGCATATTTTTTCCTTTAGCCAGACGAAGCAGGTCCAGAACCTGGATTCCCTTGAACCTGACCGGCTGCTGGAAGGCAAAACCGATACCCAGTCTTGCCCTTTCTGTAATGGATTTATCTGTGATGTCCAGGCCGTTAAAAATGATCTTTCCGGAATCCGGTTTTTCTATCCCCGCGATCAGTCTGGCCAGTGTGGATTTTCCGCCGCCGTTCGGACCGGTGACCACTACGACCTTTCCGTCGGGGATGGTCAGGCTGATATCACGTATGATCTCTTTGTTTTTTCCGTCGTCATCGACGCCGAAGGATATATTCTTTAATTCCAGCATAAGCAATATTCTCCCTTTTGATAGCTGTTATCTCTTTGAATTCTTCCGTCTGCCTGCCTTTAGTCCGGATCATGCCGCCGGCCTTAAGGACCCGGACACTGCCAAAACCCGGAAGGATAAAGGGCAGTTGGCGGCACTGCTAATTCTATCACGGATTAACGAAGTCAACAATCCCCCAAAAACCACAAAAACTCGAAAATTTTTATTTAATTACTTGACAAAAGCGGAAGGGATGATTATTATAGACATTGTCAGCGCAGGAGGCGGGACGCGTTGCCCTTTCCGCGTGAATTGAATATGGTCCGTTGGTCAAGCGGTTAAGACGCCGCCCTCTCACGGCGGAAACAGGGGTTCGATTCCCCTACGGACTATTCTGCTTAACCGGAGATTTCATCTCCGGTTTTTTCATTTTTTCTGATTTCTTACGGAAATCTTAAAATCATGGATTTTAGGTAAAATGTCATTTTTCATGTTTTATTTTTAATAAGAAAGATGGTAAAATATGAATCAGGAAATCTATGTGAGATGGGATTTTTTATCAAAAGGAGGTATATAGATGGGTATTTTTGAAAAGATAAAAAATAATATCACTGAAACAGGGAAATTTGCATCAGAGAAAGCAAAGATCGCCAAAGAGATTTTTGTGGCCAAAGAGCAGATACGAGCTAAAAAGAAAGAAATCCGCACTTTGACCTACAAGATCGGACAGACCTATCTGGATCTTCATGGTGAGGATTTTGAGGAGGATTTTGCAGCTTATATCCGCGGTATTGAGG
This sequence comes from uncultured Lachnospiraceae bacterium, assembly GCA_902782815.1. Lineage (GTDB taxonomy): Bacteria > Bacillota > Clostridia > Lachnospirales > Lachnospiraceae > Anaerobutyricum. Next base: position 8,355 of record CACZOS010000036.1, read on the forward strand.
AAGCGAAGGCTGAGATGGAAGTCAAAAAAGGGGAGATTATCAGACTGAAAGAGCAGGCTAAGTCCAGTGATATAGACGATGACGATCTGGAAGATTTTCTTGATGAGGAAGACCTCTCTGATGATAAGACAGATGAAGTGGAAGATGAGGCAGAAGAGGCAGAGGTGACCGCAGAGGAAGCATTTAATGAGGCAGAGGACGCTGCTGATGCTGCTGCAGATGCCATTGCAGAAGAAGAGGAAGCTTTGGAAGATGCCGTTAAAGAGGCAGAGGAGGATTCTGAAGAGTAGTAAGTGAGTACATGAATTCAATCTCACAGAAATTGATATTAGTATAGGCTGAAGGCTGTTGTGTGAAGGTAGAACCGGATTCACAACAGCCTTATTATTTCTACTTGAAAATTGAGGTGGGTTCACCTATAATAATAAGTTGCGAAACTATGGGAACAAGTGCGAATGATAATAAATCACAGAGATAGATTTGGGGAGATAGAATGGAGAATCAAAGAGGATGGAATGATATCCTGGAAAATGCTCCGGAAAAAGAACCGGACCGACAGAGATATTTTATTTTTAAATGCCGGGAACTGGTCGAAAGAAAAAAGAGGGAAATCGGGAGAAATCTTACTTTCTATGATCAGACTTTCGGGTGCCAGATGAACTTTAAGGATTCCGAGAAATTAAATGGGATCCTGGAGGAGATCGGTTATGTGAAGGCTGATTCGGAAGAAGCGGATTTCGTCTATTATAATACCTGCACCGTACGGGAAAATGCCAATATTCGTGTTTACGGCAGACTTGGGACACTGAAGAATTACAAGAAGAAAAACCCGGAGATGATCATTGCCATGTGCGGATGCATG
>CACZOS010000037.1 GCA_902782815.1 uncultured Lachnospiraceae bacterium
CCTGGGAAGATAGAAAAATGCGCCGGAAGATACTTCAGTTATTAACCGAACAAGAAGGATATGTCTCAGGCCAGGAAATCTGTGATAAGCTTGGGATAAGCCGGACCGCCGTCTGGAAATGGATCAAAAGGCTGCGGGAGGAGGGATATGAGATAGAATCCCTGACCCGCAGGGGATACCGGCTGCAGGGGCGGCCGGATATCCTGGATGCGGAAAAGATCCGCCTTGCCATACCGGAGGAAGTCCTCCCCGGAAAGATCCTTGTTCTTCCCGTGGTGGATTCCACCAATGAGGAAGCCAAACGGGCTTATGCGGCCGGATATCCCGACAGGAGCCTCTTTGCGGCAGACCGGCAGACCGCCGGAAAAGGACGCCGGGGAAGGTCCTGGGCATCTCCCGGAGGACAGGATGTATTTTTCAGTTTCCTGCTCAAACCGGATATACCTCCCGAATGTGCTTCCATGCTCACTCTGCTGGCTGCTCTGGCGGGGCTGGAGACTCTTGACCGTCATGCGGAGGCAGATTATCGGATCAAGTGGCCCAATGATATCGTACTGAACGGGAAGAAGGTCTGCGGTATCCTGACGGAGATGGGGGCGGATATGGAGCAGGTTCATTATCTGGTTCCCGGAATGGGTTTTAATCTGAACCGGACGGAATTTGATCCGGAGATCCGGTCTGTGGCCGGGTCCGTATATCTGGAGACCGGCAGGAAGATCGACAGGTCATCCTTTGTGGCGGATTTTGTTGTCCTGTTTATGAAATATTATGAGGTTTTTCTCAAGGTTCAGGATCTGTCTCCTTTCCGGGAGGACTACAACCGCCGTCTGATCAACATCGGCCGAGAAGTGTGCCTGGTCAGAAAGGATGAAAAATTAATCCGGACTGCCCTGGGGATCAATGACCGGGGGGAACTCCTGGTCAGAGATGACCGGGGAAAGACAGAGGCAGTCTTTTCCGGAGAAGTATCTGTTCGCGGCCTGTACGGCTATGTGTAAGGAGAGGTCCGGAATGTTTGAAGATAAGACTATTTTATGCGGTGCCAGCAGGTACGAGAAACTATTTTATTTTAATCCTGAATTTGATTCGCTTCCCAAAGAAGTAAAACAGGAACTGAATATCCTGTGTGTCCTGTTCACCGAGGAGGTGGGAGGGATCCTGCGTCTTGAATTTGACGATAAAGGAACCCTGCACCTGACCGTGGAGTCCAGGGAGGAGGACCTTCTTTTTGACGAGATCGGAAGTGTATTGAAGATAAAACAGATCCAGCAGGAAAAGAGAGAATTGTTAGAGAGTCTGGAAACCTATTACCGGGTATTTTTTCTGGAGAACGGAAAAAGTGCCGGCAACTGAGACTCCTGGAGGAGAGACACATGTTAATAGGAATTGATATTGGGAATACGGACTTTACCATCGGCTTTTTTGATGGGGCAACGCTTCTGGATACCTTCCGAATGCGTTCAAAGAGCAAGAAGACTTCTGATGAATACGGAATGTTTATGCTGGATGCCCTGAAATTCCGTAATTACCGGATAGAGGATGTGGAGGATGTGATCATTTCTTCGGTTGTACCCGATGTCATGCATTCCTTCACCAGTGCATTTATCAAGTTTTTTAATCTGAGACCTATCATTGTGGGACCGGGGGTAAAAACCGGGATCAAGGTCAAGACAAACAATCCCAAGGAGACAGGCTGTGACCGTATCGTGGACGGGGTTGCTGCCTACACCCTTTACGGAGGACCTGTGATCGTCATCGATTTCGGTACCGCCACCACTTATGACGTGGTTTCTCCCCAGGGAGAATTCCTGGGCGGTGTGATCACTTTGGGACTGGGCACTGCCGTTAAGGTTTTAAGTGAATCAGCCGCCAAGCTGCCGGAGATTGAGATCCGTAAAGCCAAAAAGATTGTGGGAAAGGATACGGTTTCCGCCATGCAGGCAGGCTCTTTTTACGGCTATATCGGCCAGACTGAGTATATTGTCCGCAAACTCAAAGAGGAGACAGGATACCATAATGCCATGGTGGTAGCCACAGGGGGAATCGGCAGGATGATCTCCGAAGAGACCACCTGCATCGATCATTACGACCAGAACCTTACTCTCAAAGGACTGCAGATCATCTACTCCAAACAGAAATAGATCCGGGATATTTACTGATGATGACAAAGACAAAAGAGATATACGGGGTGGATTTTCCTGTATTTCTGGCTCCCATGGCCGGGATCACCGACCTACCTTTCCGCCTTTTGTGCAAGGAGCAGGGCTGTGACGTGATGGTCACGGAAATGGTGAGCGCAAAAGCAATCTATTATGGAAATAAGAACACCGTTCCCATCATGGAAATCCGGGAGGAAGAACATCCTATCGGGGTCCAGCTCTTCGGTTCCGAGCCGGAACTGATGGGGGAAATGGCTCATAAGATCGAGGGGGAAGGCTATGCCTTCATCGATATCAATATGGGCTGTCCGGTGCCCAAGATCGTAAATAACAAGGAGGGCTCCGCCCTCATGCTGAGACCTGAACTGGCAGCCGGGATCGTATCCCGTGTCGCCGGAAAGGTCTCTCTTCCGGTGACGGTAAAAATCCGGAAAGGCTTTGATGAAGATCATGTCAACGCGGTAGAATTTGCCCGTCTGATGGAAAAGAGCGGAGCCTCTGCCATCACGGTCCACCCCAGGACCAGAAACCAGTATTATCACGGCAAAGCGGACTGGGATATCATCAGGAGGGTCAGGGAGGCGGTCTCCATCCCCGTCATCGGGAACGGGGATATCTGCTGCTGGCAGGATGCCTTACGAATGCGCAGGGAGACCGGCTGTGACGGGATCATGATCGGCCGCGGGGCAAAGGGCAACCCCTGGATCTTCCGGGAGGTAAAGGCCGCCCTCCGGGGTGAAGATATACCACCCCGCCCCACTACGGGAGAGGTGAAGGCCATGCTGTTGAAACATGCCGCCCTCAGTGTAGGGATTAAAGGCGAATATACCGCCATAAGGGAGATGCGGAAGCATACTGCCTGGTACACTGCAGGTATGTTCGGATCTGCCAGGATCCGGGAGGAGGTCAACCGGGTTACCCGCTACCGGGAATTAGAGGAACTGATTGTCAAAATCCGGAATTGACATCCGGGGGGACTTATATTATAATCATAACTCATGAGTATTTGCCTGGTATTACGGGATTTGAGAGAGAAAGGTGTGGACAAAGATGGATGAGAAGAAACATATTCTTACCAGTAAAGGTATGGCAGCTCTGGAGGAGGAACTCCAGGAACTGAAAGTGGTCAGGAGAAAGGAGATCGCCCAGAAGATCAAGGAAGCCAGAGAACAGGGAGACCTGTCCGAGAACGCGGAGTATGATGCAGCCAAGGACGAGCAGCGGGCGATCGAGACAAGGATCGAGGAACTGGAGAAGATCATCAAGAACTCCGAAGTGATCAGCGATGACAATGTGGATCACACCGTCGTCAATATCGGAAGTACGGTGGAATTCCTGGATATGGAGTTCGATGAGAAGTTTTCTTACACCATCGTAGGTTCCACGGAATCTGATATCATCAAGGGGCTGATCTCCAATGAATCCCCTCTGGGCGCAGCCCTCATCGGATCCAGAGTCGGGGAAGTCATCGATGTTGAAGGCCTGGACGGAGTGTCCCGGTATAAGATCCTGGGCATCACCAGACCGGAATTATGATCATCAAAATATATAGTATAAAAAATGAAGCTGACTGCCGGCCGGTCCCACAAGGGACTGACCGGTTTTTTTGTTTCTCAGTTGTATTTCCTGCAGTAAACATGTTATACTAAAAGACGTAAATGTATAAAAAGGGGTAATCTTATGATAGACGTACAAAAGGTAAAACTGATGACCAGAATCTCCATCTATGAGAACGGGGAGGGAAAGAAGGACATAAAGATGCATCGGAGCAGCCAGGGTACCTATGTGACCCTCAAAGTGATCGAGAGCATCTTATGCATCACCCTGGCCTTTGTGCTCTGTGCCGGCCTTTATTCCATGCGGCATTTCTCCCGGATCGTCACAGAAGGTTTCGCCGTGTTTAAGGATACGGCCACACACCTTCTGATCATCTATGTGATCCTGATGATCTTCAGTCTGGTCATGACCTATTTCTACTATGGGAGAAAATACAAAAATGCCCATCGCCGGATCCTGAATTATGATAAGGATCTTAAGAGACTGGCGGATCTGATGGGGGAAGACCCGGAAGGAGCGGACTTCGATAGTTTGGAGGAAGAGGTAGAGGAATAATGAACAAAAATACATTCGTGGTCAGTCTGATCGATCTGAAGGAAAAGATGTTTGATTTTTACGAAAACTGGGAGAAATTCCTCCGGCCTCTGTGTAAAGGGCTTCTTGCTTTTGCCGTACTCATGATCACCCGGAGGATGTTTCCCTATCAGGATGTAAAGAATATGGGCATGATCCTGGCCGCCCTGGCGGTACTTCAGGCGTTTCTGCCCCTCTCTGTGCTCTATTACATTGTTTCGGGTCTGATCCTTTTTGAATTGTGGAAAGTCAGCTTCGATATATTTGCGGCATTTGTCCTGATCATCATGATCTGCGCCGTGGGTTATTTCCGTCTTGACGGACATTATTCCTTCATCACTGCCATCGTGCCGGTCCTCTTTTACTGTAAAGTGGGTATCGCGGCTCCGGTAGCCCTGGCCATCGCCTTTGGGATGGAAGCTCTTTTCCCCACCCTGGCCGGTGTGGTGGTCTATTATTTCAGTGTAAATATCATCAATGCCGGCACGGTGCTGGGAGGCGGCGCAGCCGCCGTGGGGCTGGGCCTGCAGCATGTATTGAGCTCCATGATCACGGACAAGGAATTTCCCGTGGTCCTGGTCAGCACGGGAATCACTATCCTGGTCACCTGCCTGCTCAGAAAAGCCTTCTATGAGAGGGCATGGCTTGTTGCCAGTACCCTGGGTAATACAATAATGGCTTTCCTGGTACTTGCGGGCTGTGTTTATTTTGATATAGAGATCCAGGCCTGGGTGGTCATCAGTCTGGCTGTCCTGGGCATCGTCCTTTGCCTGCTGGTTGAATTCTTCCGGGGGATCGGGGATGTTTCCAGAACAGAGAAGACTGTTTTTGAGGATAATGAGTACATTTATTATGTGAAGGCGGTACCGAAATTAAAGGTATCCCAGTCCGAACCCAGTGTGATCAATATGAATGAATCCCTTTACGATGAGGAAGAGGACGAGGATTATGAAGATGAAGCGGCAGAATCCCCTGAATACGAATCAGAGGCAGACGCCGTGGTGGACGTCGGTGAGGATCCTGGTCCCGAACCGGAAAAAGACCGGGGAGAAGAGTTGAAAGAGCCGGAAAAAGGCCCGGACGAGGATCCGAAAGAAGGCCCGGACGAGGCCGGAGAAGCTATGGAAGCCTCCGACGGGGAGGTTTTGGAAACTGTTCCGGAAGGAGAACAGCCTGAACAAGAGAACGGAGATGGACTAGATGAATCTGACTGGATTCCAGAAGGCAATTGAAAAATATCTGTATTGGCTGTCCCTGCCATCCATCGGCCTGACGGACATCCTGGAGATCATTATCATCAGCATGATCGTATATCAGGCCATCAGATGGGTGCAGTTTACCAAGGCATGGACCCTGTTTAAAGGGATACTGATCCTTCTGCTTTTTGCCCTCTTTGCAGCCATTCTCCAATTAAATACCATCCTCTGGCTTATGGTGAACTCTTTTAGTATCGGTATCACCGCCGCTTTGATCATCTTCCAGCCGGAGTTAAGAAGAGCCCTCGAACGTCTCGGCCGGGCACATATCTTCTCCAATTTCAATATTTTCTCCTCCTCCTTAAATGAGGTGGATGATCTGTTGTTCACGGAGAAGACAGCCAAGGAGATCATCAAGGCCACATTTGATATGGCTAAGGTAAAGACCGGAGCTCTGATCGTGATCGAGCGGTCTGTGCCTCTTACCGAAGTGGAGAGAACGGGAATCCACATTGACGGGGTGGTGAGCAGCCAGCTCCTGGTCAATATCTTTGAACATAATACCCCCCTTCATGACGGGGCGGTGATCGTGCGGGGAAATCGTATCATCGCAGCTACCTGCTACCTTCCCTTAAGTGAGAACATGAATCTTGGCAAGGAGTTAGGAACACGGCACAGGGCGGCCGTGGGAATCAGTGAGGTCACGGACAGCATCACCATCATCGTTTCCGAGGAGACAGGAAAAGTGAGCGTCGCCAGTGAAGGAACCCTGGTGGAGGCCGGCAGCAAGGAAGATCTGATGAGCAGGCTGGAATACCTCTACAGTGAGAATGACCAGAATACAGGGGAAGAGAGTATATTTAATCGATGGAGAGGATTGCTTCGCAATGAAAGAGGAAAAAAAGAAGAATAGAAATCTGGGTATGAAGTTTCTTTCTGTTGGCATCGCTGTCCTGATCTGGCTTCTGGTGGCCAATACCAATGATCCGGTTGTATCCAAACGGTTTTCGGAAATCCCTGTTCAGGTGGAGAACGAGAATGCCCTGACGGACAACGGATATGCCTACAAGATCATCGAAGGGGACATGGTCTCCTTCACGGTCAAGGGGAAGAAAAGTATTGTGAATAACCTGACTCCAAGTGATTTCCGGGTGGTGGCCGACTTTTCCAAACTGTCCCTGACCGACGCTGTCCCCATCGACGTTTATTCGGATAAATATCAGGAGCAGCTGGAGATCAACCTTGGCAGCAACAATACCATGAAGATAGAAAAGGACGAGATCACCAGTGTCAACCTGCCGGTGAATGCTACGGTTACGGGGAATGTGGCCGACGGCTACTATATCGGAGAGACCACAACGACCCCGAATCTGATCCGGGTTACCGGCCCGAAAAACCTTTTGCAGAAAGCAAAGGAAATCCGTGCTGACGTGCAGATGGATCAGATCAAGGAAGATATTACCGTCTCGGCCAAACCGGTTCTCTACGATGAGAACGGCAAGATTATCGAGAGCTCCCAGATCGAGATGGATGTCACTTCCGTCAATGTGTCGGTGGTTTTATGGAAAACCAAGAAAGTGAAAGTAAATCTGGATTATTACGGTGAGCCTGCTTCCGGCTATGTGATTACTTCCTTTGATTACGAGCCGAAGAGCATCAAGGTGGCGGTCTCCGATGATGCCTATGACGAGATTGAGTCCCTGGACTTAAATGATGTCTCCCTGGAGGGAGCCAGCGAAAACTATGAGAAGAATGTCGAAATTGATTCTTCTACCTTCCCCGAAGGAGTGATCCTGGCGGAAAATATCACATCCATCAAGATCAGCGCCAAGATCGAAGAGGTAGTGACTAAGAAGATTACCTTCAGCAGGAATGATCTGAAAGTGAAAAATAATCCGGGATATGATATATCCTATGACGGATCCAATAATTATACCGTCACCGTCGAAGGGGCCAGATCCGCGGTTAATCAGGTTAAGATCAGTGAACTTGAACCATGGATCGATTTATCCGACATGGACAGCGGGAATCACGAGGTGAAAATCCATGTGAAAGGTGTGGAGGGACTCACGGTCCAGTCCACATCCAGGATCAAGGTAAACTTGTCCGGCAGAGACTGACAGGAGAAAAGGAACGATGAAACAGAAGACGGAGATCTCACTCTGTGAGTCATTTATCATGCTGCTGAAAAAACACCCTTTCCCCAAGATCACCATTCAGATGATCGCCGGATCCGCCGGGGTAAACCGTCAGACCTTCTACTATCATTTTGATAATGTTTATGATCTGATGAAAAAAGCCTTTGAGCATGAATTTCTCAAGAACAGCCGCCTGGGGGAGGAAGCTTCCTGGGACGACAGCATGCTGCTCTTTCTCCGCTGGATGAAAAGAAATCGTCTTATCATCCGGAATCTGATCAACAATGTCGACCGGGTCTACCTTAGAGAATCTATCTATCCCATCATTCTCAAATGTATGTCCAGCGGTTACCAGTCCAATGTCATCGTCCAGGATCAGGGAAAGAAGGAGGAGGAATTTGTCCAGCGCTTCATCACCCTGGGGATCACTCAGTATACCCTGGAGTGGGTGGAGAATAACTTTAAGGAGCCGGAGAGTGAGATCGTTGATCGAATTTTTCTCATCCTGAAAAGAATGTACAGGTAAAGCCTATGATTTCCAGCACCGCCAATCCCAGGATCAAAAACATAATCAGACTGAAAAAAAGCACCAGGGCAAGAAATGATCAGGAGGTTTTTCTGGTGGAAGGCCCCCGGATATTTTTTGAAACGCCTAAAGACCGGATCAGGGAGATCTATATCACGGAAGCTTTCCGGGACAGATATCGGGATGAACTGAATGACTATTCCTATGAGTTGGTCTCAGATCAGGTCTGCCGGCATATCTCAGATACCCGGACACCCCAGGGCGTCATGGCACTTGTGGACAGAGATCCTCTGACGCTGGAAGATCTGCTGGCCCTGGAAGACAATCCTTTGTTTCTTCTGCTGGAGAATCTGCAGGATCCGGGAAATCTGGGTACTATCATAAGAACAGCGGAAGGGGCGGGAGTCAGCGGGATCATTATGAACCGGGAGACTGCTGACCCCTATCAGCCAAAGGTGATCCGGTCCACCATGGGAACCATCTTCAGGGAACCCTTCGTGGTGGTGGATGATCTGAAAGAAACCGTCGGTATGCTTAAAAAGAGGGGAATCGCCATATATGCCGCCCACTTATCCGGCAGCACCTTCTACGGGCAGGATTACCGGAAAGGCTGCGCTTTTCTTATCGGAAACGAAGGGAAAGGACTGAGCGAAGAACTGTCAGCTTCCGCGGATCATCTGATCCGGATACCCATGAAGGGGAGGGTGGAATCCCTCAATGCGGCCATCGCCGCCACGGTCCTGGTCTATGAAGTTCAGAGGCAGCGGAACTGGGAGTAGAATTGCGGCTGTTTTTGTATAAATTATATGGAAGAGTAAAATAAAGCAGAATGATATCTTGTTCATTCTGCTTTAAATTATTAAATTTTTATTAAAAAAATAGTGCAAAAAAATGAGAGATATATACAAAATATAAGAATTGTATAAATACAACTTTCATGGAGTATGATAATATAATGGTGTATGACTGCGAGGATGAACGCAGTAAAAAATAATGTATTATTTTTTTAGGGAGGTTTACATTTATGGCAAAGTACATGATGGCGTTAGACGCTGGAACAACCAGTAACCGTTGTATCCTTTTCAATGAAAAAGGCGAGATCTGCAGCGTA
>CACZOS010000038.1 GCA_902782815.1 uncultured Lachnospiraceae bacterium
ATCACCACGCCGGCAGGTCCGATATTCTTCTGTACGCCGCCGTAAAGGACGCCGTATTTCTCCACGTCATGAGGTTCAGCCAGAAAACAGGAAGACACATCGGATACCAGAATCTTTCCCTTTGTATCCGGCAGGGTTTTGAATTTAGTCCCGTAAATGGTGTTGTTCTCACAGATATAGACATAATCCGCATCCTCATCGATGGGGAGATCGGAGCAATCCGGAATATAGGAAAATGTCTCATCCTCGGAGGAAGCCACGGCAACGGCTTTTCCGTATTTCTGTGCCTCCTGATAAGCCTTTTTCGCCCACTGACCGGTGATGATGTAGTCCGCCACCCCGTTCTTCATCAGATTCATGGGGATGGCTGAAAACTGCTGGGATGCTCCTCCCTGCAGGAATAACACCTTATAGTTGTCCGGAATCTTCAGCAGGTCTCTCAGATCCTGCTCAGCCTCTTTGATGATATCGTCAAAGGCCTTGGACCGGTGACTCATCTCCATAACGGACATGCCCGTTCCCCGGTAATCCATCATCTCTGCTGCAGCTTCCTGAAGTACTTCCTCCGGTAAAACAGCGGGACCTGCGGAAAAATTATATACTCTGCTCATTTTGGTTTCCTCCTGAAATCGTTTGATTAATCTTTATCCGGCCGGAATATTTATGAACGGCCGGCATTTATTTAGTATATCACATGTGTTTTTCATAAGTGAATCATTTTCTTAGAAAAAACCGGATTTCTTTAAAAAAAGCCGCATTTCTGCGGCTTTTTCGACGTATTTTATCTTCCCAGTTTGAGGAACATGGCGGCCAGCAGCTTCACTGTATGGATGATGGCCTGCTCCACATGGGCATTATAATCTCCCGGCGCGGTGTCATCCGCCTTGTCGGTGATGGCCCGGATGATCACAAAAGGAATCTTGTTGAGCCAGGCAACCTGTGCCATGGCTCCCCCCTCCATCTCTACGCAGTAAGCATCAAAAAGATCCACCAGCTCTTTGCGGCGGTCATTTCCATAGACAAACTGGTCTCCGGTCACCACCCTGCCCACATAGCAGCCGATCTCCGAATTCACCAGTTCACAGGCCTCCTTGGCCATGTCCACAAGTTCGGGATCCGCCCTGAACACGGAAGTCTCCATCCCCGGGATCTCCCCCCTGGCGAACTCATGTCCCGAGCAGTCGAAATCGTGCTGGAGGGCATCGGAGGAGATTACGATATCCCCTACCTGAATATCCTTGTAAAGGCCGCCTGCCACACCGGTGTTGATCAGAAAATCAACACCGAAGATGGTGATCATCAGCTGGGTGCATATCCCGATATTTACCTTACCGACCCCGCTCTTCACCACAACGGCATCCTGATTCCACAGACTTCCTCTGCAGAAGGTCATTCCGGCGATGGTACATTCTTCTTTATCCTTCATCTGCCTGATCAGCGCGGAAACCTCTTCTTCCATGGCACCGATAACACCAATACGAACCATATTCTATTCCTCCGTTTATCCTGACAGGGTCACCACACGGGGATCCTCCCCCCATAACCCCTTTATTCTCAGTCTGCTTCCTGTGTGCGTCATTGGTTATACTATATCACAATGCCTTTATTTTTGTCTTTTTTTTATGTACTTTTTTTCCTATCATTTTTTGCCGAGAAATGATATACTGTTGTTGATTTCAGGACAGATTCAGCCTGTCCTTTTTCCGGTAATAAACAAGGAGAACCATCATGTTTCACTATAAAACGAAAGGGACATGTTCCCGGGAGATCCTGTTCGATATCGAAGACGGCATGGTAAAGGAAGCATCCTTTGTGGGTGGCTGTATGGGCAATACCTCCGGTATCTCACAGCTGGTCAGAAACCGGTCCGTGGATGAGATCATCAGTCTCCTGGAGGGGATAGAGTGCGGCAGCCGCGGCACCTCATGTCCCGACCAGTTGGCACATGCCTTAAAACTATACAAAAAGAACGGGGAAGAACAAGAGAAGAAGCAAGAAGAGTAGGAGGCGCTGATTCATGAAACGGATCATTTTGACGGGCGGCGGTACAGCCGGGCATGTTACCCCTAACATGGCGCTGGTTCCTGCCTTGAAAGAGGCGGGCTATGACATCCACTATATCGGTTCCAAAAAGGGAATGGAACGGCAGCTGATCGAGGGGATCGGTATCCCCTATCACGGAATCTCTTCCGGCAAGCTGCGCCGATATTTTGATGTCAAGAATTTTACCGATCCCTTCAGAGTGATGAAAGGATATGCCGATGCCTCCCGTCTGATCAGGAAGTTAAAGCCGGATGTGGTCTTCTCCAAAGGCGGTTTTGTGAGTGTACCCGTGGTTCTGGCGGCAAAGCATGCCAAGGTTCCCGTGATCATCCATGAATCCGATATCACACCCGGGCTGGCCAACAAACTGAGCATACGGTCCGCCAGCAAAATATGCTGCAATTTCCCGGAAACCATCCGTTATCTTCCTCCCGAAAAATCCGTCCTTACCGGGTCACCTATCCGCCAGGAACTCTTTGAAGGTTCCCGGGAAGAAGGCTATAACCTGTGCGGGTTTGAAGCCGGCAAACCGGTCCTTCTGATCATCGGCGGCAGCCAGGGATCTGTGGCCATCAACCGGTCTCTACGGGAAAACCTGACCGACCTTCTGGCCCAGTTCAACATCATCCATCTTTGCGGAAAAGGCAACCTGGATGAATCCCTCATGAACACTGCAGGATATAAACAGATCGAATATGCCAGCCAGGAGCTTCCGCACCTCTTTGCCGCGGCAGACCTGATCATTTCCAGGGCCGGTGCCAACACGATCTGCGAACTTCTGGCCTTGAAGAAGCCCAACATCCTGATCCCTCTCCCCGCGGAACAGAGCAGGGGAGATCAGCTGTTAAACGCTTCCTCCTTTGACAAATCCGGTTACTCCTACGTCCTCCAGGAGGATGAGCTGACCAGTGACACCCTTCTCAAAGCTGTCCAGTATGTTTACGATGAGCGGGAAGAATATACCCGCACCATGAAGGACAGCAAACTCAATCAGGCCATCCCCATGATCATGGGGATGATCGAAGAACTGTCAGGCAAATAAATTACTGAATAAAAAAAGATGGCCCGCTGCCATCTTTTTTCTTTTCTGCCGGAAGTTTATTCCCTGTATTCCATCTCCACGGAAATGTCATTTCCCTTAACCTTCACTGTGGCATAACTACCGCAGACCAGGGGCATCATGGGGGGAATGTGTCCGATGTCCGCATCCATGATGATGGGGACGTTCAAAGGCTTTAAGATATCGGTCACCGCACGCAGATGGTCCAGGCCGAACATCTCCTCCCCGTTATAGGGTCCGCCGAAGACGAATCCTTTCACATGGCGGAACCAGCCGCTGTGTAAAAGCTGCCACAGGGCCCTCCGGATGCCGAAGACTGTGAGATCACAGGCTTCCAGGAACCAGATGATCCCCTCCTCCTTATATCGTTCGGCAAACTCGGCGGTCCTGTCATATTTTGTCCCGCACAGGGTGACAAGCGTATCCAGGCATCCTCCGATCAGTCTTCCTGACAGTTCAAGTTTCCTGCAGCCCCCGGGCCAGAAGGTAAGGATCTTGGGTTCGGTGAGATTATAGGGTTCCAGGGGATGCTCCTCGTCCTTCGTTCCTTCTTTTTCCCACTTGTCATAACCATGTACTTTGCTGACCTTGCCGGTCAGGATTCCCATGGCTGCATGCAGACTGTCATGCCAGGGTTCCATACCGAAGGTGGCGGCGCAGGGTCCGTAAACCGAGGCGGTATCGCAGAGGGTGGCCAGAAGGAAGGTGAGGTTGGTGTTGTCGGAATAACCCATAAACCATTTGGGCTCAGCATCGGCAATCTCCTTAAAATCCACATGGTCCAGGATCTCACACATGAGTTCTCCTCCTCCGCAGGAGACCAGCACACGGCTTTCCGGGTCCAGGTAAGAATCCATGAATTCCTGTCCGCAGCTTTCGGGACTGCTGCTGATCCCGGTCCCGCTGCCCTCATAGACATTGGGACCGAAAACCATGGCGTAGCCCTGGCCGGAAAAGATCTCCTGAGCGTGATTGAACCCACTGAAATAAGGCTCGATATTGCAGCCGAAGGAGGGGGCCAGAAAGCCGATGGTTCCTCCTTTTTCTAAAAACTTCCCGTATTTCATGGAAAATCTCTCCTTTCAATCAGGATATATCCATCTCCTGTGATATGACAAAAGCCGGGCGGATCCCCGGCTTATCTTATTTCATTCCGTATCCTTTAAGCAGTTCTTTGATCCGCAGGTCCAGCTTCCTCTCCGGCTC
>CACZOS010000039.1 GCA_902782815.1 uncultured Lachnospiraceae bacterium
ACCCTGGAGAAGGGGGATCTGTCTGATGAGATCACTCTGGAACACAATACCAGCGTCACCGAGGACGGAGCTGTGGTAAGCACTCTTGTCAAAGGAGATACGGTGACTGTGGGTGAGGTCCTGAAAACTATGCTGGTGAAATCCGCAAATGACTGTGCGGTCATTCTGGCGGAATATATAGCCGGTTCCACAGATAAATTCGCGGACATGATGAATGCCAGGGCAAAGGAACTGGGGGCGACCCACACTCATTTTGTCAATCCCAACGGCCTTCATGACGACAACCATTATACCACTGCCTATGACCTGTATCTGATCTTCAGGGAAGTGACAAGCTACGATACTTTTGTGGATATTGTTTCCATGAAGGACAATACCATGGTCTACAAGAATAAATTCGGCCAGGAAGTTCATGAATATATGCAGTCTACCAATCATTTTCTGCTGAACGAATACCCCCTGCCCGAAGGGGTTGTCATGTACGGAGGAAAGACGGGAACCACTTCAATGGCCAATTCCTGTCTGATCCTGCTGACGGAAAATGCCGACGGAGAGAGGTTTTTCTCCGTTGTTCTGGGGGCCAGGACCAAGCCTGACCTTTACCGGTCCATGACGGAATTGTTACAAAAAACCACGAAATAGAGGTTGTGCTTTTCCGGAGGATAAACTATAATCAATTTAGGATAATTATAATGTGAACGTTTTAAAAACAAGGAGGGTAAAGCCATGATAGATATTATTGCTGGACGTAAGGGAAGAGGAAAAACCAAAGTCCTGATCCAGAAAGCGAATGACGACATCAAAGTAACGAACGGAACCATCGTTTATCTTGATAAGAATAATAAGCATATGTATGAGTTGAATAACCAGATTCGACTGATCGTCGTACCCGAGTTTGAAATCACGGACACAGATATGTTCCTCGGATTCATTTCCGGAATTATCTCCCAGGATCATGATCTTGACAAGATTTTCCTGGACAGCTTCCTTACCATAGCATTTATCGAAAATAACTTTACAGATTGTATTTTAAAATTAGACAATTTATCCAAGAAGTTTGACGTAGATTTCATTATCAGTGCATCTTTAGATAAGACAGAGATTCCCGAACAATTCCAGGAACTTGTGTCTGTGGCGCTCTGATTTTCCGGCCGGCCGTACAGGGCCGGCTCTTCAATGCGGCAGATGCCGTATTATCAATATATCGGATACAGATACCGGAATATGTCCCATAGCAATATGGGACATTATTATTATGGAGATGAATCATGGACCCTAATCCCCCAAGATACAGAACATACTCCTCCTACCTGAAGGAGAGATATGGGGAAAAAGTATATAAACTTCCGGTGAACCTTCCGGTCACCTGTCCCAATCGTATGGACGGACCGGGATGCAGCTTCTGCTCAGGTTCGGGAACCGGATTTGAGGCTGAGGATGCGGGAATGCCGGTGGCAGACCAGCTCCTGAAGGGCAGGGAGAAGATCGAGAAACGTTACAATGCCCACAAATTTATTGCCTATTTCCAGAATTTTTCCAATACTTTTCTCCCCCTGTCCAAACTGACGGACTATTTGGAAGAAGTACTTACCTGCCGGGATATGGTAGAGATCGCCATATCCACAAGGCCGGACTGTATCCGGGATGATTATCTTGAGACTTTCCGGGAATTCCGCTCCCGTACCGGTGTGGAGATCAGCATAGAGCTGGGACTCCAGACCGTCAATTATCATACCCTGAAGAAAGTAGGCCGCGGTCATGGTCTGGCGGAATACCTGGATGCGGTCCTGCGTATCGCTCCTTACAGATTTCCGGTATGCACCCACATGATCCTGAATCTGCCCTGGGACGATATGGAGGATGTGATCGAGTCGGCCAGGGTGATCTCGGTCCTCCCGGTGGATATGGTCAAGCTTCATTCCCTTTATCTTCCCCGGGATTGTATGTTGTATGAAGAATATATCAGTGGTAGAATAACCATATGTTCAAAAGAGGAGTATCTTGAGAGGCTGACACAGTTTGTTATCCATCTTCGTGAAGACGTGGTGATCGAGAGACTGTTCAGCAGGATACCGGAAAAAGATTCCGCTTTTTCAAACTGGCAGACCAGCTGGTGGAAACTCCGGGATGAGTGGGAGAAACTCATGGAGGAGAGAGGATATCAGCAGGGATGCCGCTGCGACTATATCGGCGGAGCCGCCCTCAAACGCTGGGGATTTTAGAATGGCAGAAGATAAGAAAAACAAGATAAACTGGAAAATGTATGTTAATATCGGTACGGTGGTATTTCTGCTGATCATCATCTATCTGGCGGGCAATCTGATCAGGTATATGGGCAGGAAGCATCTGGCGGTCTACGAGGTCAGCAACAGTGAGATTTCCGATACCATCTCCGGTACCGGTGTGATCCTGCGTACGGAGAAGATCTGCTCCACCACCGACGAGGGGTATATCCATAATTATCTTCCTGACGGTGCCAGAGTCCGGAAGGGAGGCATAGTATATACCCTGGACAAAACCGGAAAGATCCAGGAAGAGATCAATCAGATCATCGAGAATAATCAGGAGGCCGTACATCTGGAAACGACCAGTATTCTGGAAGACCTGAGAGTTTTCAGTGACAGCTTTAACGAATCGGATTTTTATATGGTGGGAGAGACCGGAAACCAGCTCCAGCATGATCTGCTATCCTACACCGGTACACTCCTGTCCGAAAACAAAAAGGAACTGGAGAAAAAATACGGGAAAGACTGCTATATCGAAGTAAGAAGCCAGGAATCCGGCCTGGTCTCCTACAGCAGTGACGGTCTGGAAGATCTGACAGAGGATACCCTGACCAAAAAAGTCATGAGCGGAAAGATGCATATGCAGGATCTGCGGACAAATGACAAGGCCGGGACCGGAACCACTGTTTACCGGCTCACCACCAGCCAGCTTTGGAAGATTATCCTTCCCCTTACAAAGGATGAGTTTGCCCGCATAAAAAACCTTGAGGAGAACGGGAGATCCCAGGTCAGTATCACCATTGAGAAAGATGATTTTCAGACCACGGTGCCCTTTGAATGCATAGAGAAGAACGGTCAGGGATACCTTAAACTCAGCTTCAGGAACTATGTCCAGCGATATCTGAACCAGAGATATCTCTCCGTAAAGGTTCTCCTGGCTCAGGGAAGCGGTCTGAAGATCCCGGCCAGCTCTCTGGTGGAAAGAGGGGCATTCCGTGTCCCCGAGGCCTTTCTTACCAAGGGAAGCAACACGGAAACCAAGAATCATGTGAATCTGATCTATAAGGATAAGAAGGGGAAGGAAAAGGTGAAACAGGTCACCGTCAAGGTTTTCGACGCCCGGGACGGTATGGTGAGTATCTACTCCGGCGAACTCGGGCAGGGAGACCGGATCGAGAGGCTGGAAGATGCCACCACCTATTCTCTGGATAAAATGTCGGTTAGTTACGGGGTATATACGGTCAATTCAGGATACGCGGTCTTCTGTCATGTGGATATAACGGAAAGAAACGAGGATTACTGTATTGTCAGTCCCGATACCAGTGAGATCAAACTTTATGACAGGATCGTTCTGAACAGCAATACCATCTCCGAAAGCGAGACGATCTATTAAAAAAGAGGTGACGTAAATGCTCAGAGATAATCTGATACAGGTACAGGATAATATTGAGAAAGCCTGCCGGAGAGCAGGACGTGATCCGGGGGAAGTCACCCTGGTGGCGGTCAGCAAGATCAAACCCCTGTCGGACATAGAAGAACTGGCGGGAGCCGGGCAGACGGATTTCGGGGAGAATTATGTCCAGGAACTCTGCGGGAAGGCTGAGGAGATTTCCAGGCCGGTGCGCTGGCATATGATCGGTCATCTCCAGAGAAATAAGGTGAAATATATCATCGATAAAGTGGAGCTCATCCATTCGGTGGATTCCCTGTCCCTGGCCAGGCAGATAGAGAAGGAGGCGGCCAAGAAGGGGATCATTGCCCAGATTCTGATCCAGGTAAATATGGCCGGGGAAGAAACAAAATTCGGTCTGGAAGGGGAGGAAGTCCTGGATCTGATCCGGCAGATCAGCAGTCTGGAGCATGTGAAGATTCGAGGCCTGATGACCAGTGCCCCCTACGTGACGGACCCTGAAGAAAACCGTGGCTATTTTAGGGCCATGCACCAATTATTTATTGACATTCCTCAGAAAAACATTGATAATGTATCTATGGATATTTTGTCAATGGGCATGACCAATGACTACGAGGTGGCGATCGAGGAGGGAGCGACCATGGTAAGAATCGGTACAGCGATCTTTGGCGAACGTCATTACAATTAATATACTGGAAGGAGTATCAAGATGAGCATCAAAGACACATTCATGAACATGATGAAGATCAATGACGCAGATGATTCTGAAGAATTTGATGAAGAATTTGATGGGTACGAAGAAGGGTACGACGAGGAGCTAGAGGACGAAGAATTCGAAGCGGAAGAAGCCGAGGAGGAAGAAGAACGGCCGGCATCCAGGAAGCCGATTTTCTCCTTCCACCGTAAAGCAAAGGCTCAGGAGGAAGCGGAAGAATTTGAAGAAGATGCAGATGGCAGAGTCATTCCATTTCATGGAAAACAAGAAGAGGGTGAAACAGTGAGAGTAATCAGACCACAGGAATTTAATGAGGCACAGATCGTAGCAGATTTCTTAAAGGATGGCAAGACCATCGTCGTGAACCTTGAGGGGATCGAGATCAGTCAGGCACAGCGCATCATCGATTTTATCGGCGGCGCAAGCTTTGCTGTTGACGGTTCACTGAAGGCCATCTCCAACAACATCTTCATCGTGGCTCCCGGCAATATCGAGGTGTCCGGAGATCTCAGGGATGAGATCATCGGGGATAACATTATCTCCCCTGAACTCGGCAAGTTCTAAGAGGACCCGGTACTGAACATGACCTTTTTACTATGGCAGAGCAGACATTTCCATGTCTACTCTGCACTTTGTTTTTCACCGGACCTGTCAGAGGTCCGGAAGGAAGGAGCCTTCCATGAACAGTAGAAAAGCGGCCGGGATAATCTGGCTTCTGCTGATTCTTCTGGATCAGTTTACCAAGTTCCTGGCCCTGACCGGGCTGAAGGGCAGGGAGCCCGTCGTCTTAATAAAAAATGTGCTGGAGCTGCGCTATGTGGAGAACAGAGGAGCGGCATTCGGGATTCTTCAGAACCGGCAGTGGGTTTTCCTGGCCGTCTCGGTTCTGGTGCTGGCCGGGATCTTTATCCTTTCACGGAGGATCCCAAAAGAGAGGAAATACCTGCCCTTGCTTATCTGTTTCTATTTCATCGGAGCAGGAGCGGCAGGAAATATGATCGACAGGATCTTCCGCAGGTATGTGGTGGATTTCATCTATTTCAGGCTGATCGATTTTCCCGTGTTTAATGTGGCGGATATCTATGTGACCTGTTCCTGCATCCTGCTTATCCTTCTCCTCTTTTTCCACTACGGAGAAGAAGATCTGGAGAAGTGTTTTTCCTTTGGGAAAAAGAGAGGAAATACAGATGAATGAGAATGGCGGGACACTGACCTATGAATACACAGCTGCCGAAGACCAGGACGGGATGCGTCTTGACCGGTTTCTTGCGGGAGAATTGAAGGATCAGTCCAGATCCTATATCCAGAAACTGATCAGGGAAGAAAGAGTTTCCCTTAACGGCAAGACCGGAAAAGCGAGTTCCCGGATCCATATGGACGACCGGATCAGCATAGTTCTGCCCCCCCTTTCGGAGCTGGAGGTCAGGCCGGAAAAAATGGACCTGGATATATTGTTTGAGGATGAGGACCTCATTCTGATCAATAAAGGGAAGGATATGGTGGTCCATCCCTGTCCGGGGCGATACAGCGGAACACTGGTAAACGGTCTTCTTTATCACTGCAAGGGCGGATTGTCGGGGATCAACGGTGTTCTTCGTCCGGGGATCGTCCACAGGATCGACAAGGATACCACGGGTGTCCTGGTCGTCTGTAAAACGGATCTGGCTCACCGCTCTCTGGCGGAACAGCTCAAAGAACACTCCATCAACAGGAGATACCAGGCAATAGTCTATCACAATTTCAGGGAGGAATCCGGAACGGTGGAAGGCCCCATCGGAAGGGATCCCGGAAACCGGAAGAGGATGGCCGTAGAGCCCAGGAACGGAAAACCCGCGGTAACCCACTACAGGGTGATCAGCCATCTGAATCACCGTTTCAACCATATAGAATGCAGGCTGGAAACCGGGCGGACCCACCAGATCAGAGTTCATATGGCAAGCATTCATCATCCTCTTTTGGGGGATACTCTCTACGGACCTGCTTCCCCCCCGCCGGGGCTGGCGGTATCAGAGGGACAGTGTCTGCATGCTGCCCTGCTGGGATTCATTCATCCCAGGACCGGGGAATATGTGGAATTTCATGCCCCCCTGCCCGATTATTTCCGGGATCTGCTGAAAAAACTTGAATAATAGGGGTTTATCTCTTTACAAAACATTTTCGTTATGATAAATTATAACAAGTGTCAAAGGACACAGGACCTTTACCAGGGTATGGAATCTCCGACCTTATCTTCGTAAAGGATATATGAATTAAAGGAGGATGTAACTATGATTACAAAGGAAAAGAAACAGGAACTGATCGAAAAGTTCGGCAGAAGTGAAGGCGACACAGGTTCACCCGAGGTTCAGGTAGCCATCCTTACCTACAGGATCAATGATCTTCAGGAGCATTTCAAGGCAAATCCCAAGGATCATCATTCCAGAAGAGGTCTTTTAAAGATGGTTGGTCAGAGAAGAAATCTTCTTGCCTATCTCAGAAATAAGGACATTAATCGTTACAGAACACTGATCGAACAGTTAGGATTAAGAAAATAGTCATAACAGAGACAATAAAGAGGATACATGTCATATGTGTCCTCTTTTTTACAATCACGGGAACCGCAGGACAGGAATGGCCCGGAGATAAAGAGGTGTTGATATGGTCAAAATCATCAGAGTAGTTCTGATCATTCTGCTGGCTGCTCTCATCGGCCTGGGAGGCTTTCAATGGAGAAATTATCAGAAAAAAAAGGAATGCCGGGATAACGGCCTCCTGTATTTTAAGGAGGAGGACTATGAGAAGTCCATAACCTACCTGAAAAAAGGACTCAAAGGGATCTCCATGTTCGGGAAGGAGATGGATGAGGATATGTCCTGCTATCTGGCGGAAAGCTATTACCGGCTGGGAGAGTACGAGGAAGCAGCCAGGATCTACAGATCACTTCGCGGCAGGAATTCCGGGAAAGAATCTTACTATGTGCTGGAGGCGGAGGCCTACATGGCCATGGAACAGCGGGACAAGGCTGTCGAGCTGTATGAAAAAGGCTGGAAAAACACCGGAAGCAGCGTTTTTCTGTCAAAGATATGCGATGCTTATATCGGGTCGGAAGACTATGAAGAAGCCCTCCGTTATGCGGATCTCGGTCTGGAAAAGGATGAGGAGAATGCCGGAGAATTTCTCTTTAAAAAGATCGTCATCTATGAGAAATGTGAGGACTATTCCTCTGCCTACGAGACAGCAGTCCAATATACTGCCCTCTATCCGGATGATGAGAAAGGGCTGAAGGAATTAAAGTTTCTGGAGACCCGGATCTGAACCGGCCCCGGACAGCCTTTTTCCTTTGAAAAAAAGAGATTAAGGATGTTTTTCGGATGGCGGTTGACGTTGACACTGATTTAAGATAATGCTAGAATATCATTAAATAAGAGCAGCCGGGGGATTACAGAGAAACAATGTAACGGCTTCTTTTATAGATTCAGTTTATTTCAGATGATCATTAAGAAAAGGAGAACTGACCATGGTATCACAAAAAATTACGATCACTAATCCACAGGGACTTCATATGAGACCCGCCGGCGTTTTCGCAAAAGGCATGGCCAAATTTGCATCCGATGTTAAGATTAATTTCAATGGGAAAGACTTCAACGGAAAGAGCCTTTTGAACATTATCGGCGCAGGGATCAAGACCGGTTCCGAGATTGAACTTGTCTGTGAGGGAGCTGATGAGGAAGAAGCATTAAAGACAGCTATCGAGATGATCGAATCCGG
>CACZOS010000040.1 GCA_902782815.1 uncultured Lachnospiraceae bacterium
CTTATGATGATAAGTTTGACACGTCATCCATGGTGGAGATAGTGAAGAAGGAGGGAGCATTTTATCTGGAGCTGTTCCATGGTGCCACCATCGCTTTCAAGGATATGGCTTTGTCCATCCTTCCCTATCTTCTAACCACCAGTGCCAGAAAGAATCATGTCACAAATGAGATCGTCATCCTCACTGCCACTTCCGGGGATACGGGCAAGGCAGCTCTGGCAGGTTTTGCTGATGTTCCGGGTACCAAGATCATCGTCTTTTATCCCAAGCATGGAGTAAGTCCCATCCAGGAGAAGCAGATGGTGACCCAGAAAGGGGAGAATACCTTTGTGATCGGTATAGAAGGGAATTTCGACGATGCTCAGACCGGGGTGAAAAAGATGTTTTCCGATCCCGATCTTGCCGTCCTGATGGATCGGGCCGGATACCAGTTTTCTTCCGCCAACTCCATCAATGTGGGAAGGCTGGTTCCCCAGATCGTCTACTATGTATACTCCTATGCGAAACTATTGGAAAGAGGAGAGATCGGGCTGGGTGAGAAGATCAATATCGTGGTGCCCACGGGAAATTTCGGCAATATCCTGGCGGCCTACTATGCCAAGCTTATGGGTCTGCCGGTGGACCGCCTGATCTGTGCTTCCAATGAGAACAAGGTTCTTTATGACTTTTTCGGTACCGGGACCTACGACAAGAACCGGCCCTTTATCCTGACATCATCCCCTTCCATGGATATCCTGATCTCCAGTAATCTGGAAAGACTGATCTACCAGATCACCGGGAGAGATTCCGGGAAGAACAAGGAGTTCATGAACAGTCTCTCCGCCGGAGGATCTTACCGGATAACAGAGGAGATGAGAGACCAGCTCCGGGATTTTTACGGGAACTATGCTTCAGAGGAAGAAACGGCGGAAACTATCCGGTCCACCTACCGTGCCTGCGGCTATGTTCTGGATACTCACACGGCCGTCGCCGGGGCAGTTTACCGGAAATATAAAGAAGAAACCGGGGATCAGAAAACGACACTGATCGCCTCCACTGCCAGTCCCTTCAAATTTACCAGAAGCGTCATGAATGCCATTGATCCGGGCAATGACGATCGGACTGATTTCCAGCTGATCGATGAATTGAGCCGGATTTCCGGGGTCAGGATTCCGAAAGCCATAGAAGAAATCCGTACTGCGCCGGTGCTTCATGACACTGTATGCACCAAGGAAGATATGTGCCGGGAAGTCAAAAAAATCCTGGGAATCTCTTGACTTTCTGTTTTTATGTAGTATTATAGGATATGATGTCCTATGATAGGATTAGTGGGTTGATATGTGAATCATGTTAAGAAAGGAAGGGGAAGTATTGGTTTTTTATCAGTACCCTTCCTTTATTTTCACTTATTCGCCGGGATCATTCTTTTGAGACAGGAGTAATATTAATGGAAGACAACAGATTAGTATTTGCCAACACCATGGAGAATCTGCTCAAGCAGGCTAAGGATAACAAGAGTGTTCTTGAGTATAAGGATATTAACGATTCCTTTAAAAATGTGGACCTTACCCCTGAGAGATTTGAATGGATCCTGGATTATTTCGAAAAACAGGGAGTCGACGTGCTGAATACCAGCGACGAGGATGGGGAAGATGAAGAATTCATCGATGATGCCGAAGAAGTCGAGATCATGGATGATAAAGATTTCCTCGAAGGGGTCAGTCTGGAGGATCCTGTTCGTATGTACCTTAAGGAGATCGGCAACATTCCTCTTCTGACTGCGGAAGAAGAAGTGTTTCTTGCCCAGCGCATCGAGAAGGGTGACGAGATGGCAAGAAAGCAGCTGATCGAGGCTAATCTGCGCCTTGTAGTCAGTATCGCCAAAAAATATGTCGGCCGGGGGATGTCCTTCCTTGATCTGATTCAGGAAGGAAACATGGGTCTGATGAAGGCCGTTGAGAAATTCGATTATAAAAAAGGAAATAAATTCAGCACCTATTCCACCTGGTGGATCCGGCAGGCCATCACCCGCGGAATCGCTGATACTGCCAAGACCATCCGTGTGCCTGTTCATATGGTGGAGACCATCAACAAGACCCTGCGTACTTCCAGGATGCTCCTTCAGGAGCTGGGCAGGGAACCAACCAATGAAGAGATCGCCAAAAAGATGGATATGCCTGTTGCCAAGATTGATGAGATCCTGAAGACCTCACGTGATCCGGTTTCCCTGGATACCCCCATCGGGGAGGAAGAGGATAGTCAGCTTGGTGATTTCATCGAGGATGAATCCCTTCTGTCTCCTGTGGATTCCGCTTCCTTCTCCATGCTGAAGGAGGAGCTGGAGGTGGCCATGGCTTCCCTGACGGAGAGGGAGCGAAATGTGATCAAGCTCCGCTTCGGTCTTGATGACGGGAAGACCAGGACCCTGGAGGAAGTCGGGAAAGAGTTTAACGTTACACGAGAACGTATCCGGCAGATCGAGGCGAAGGCTTTGCGCAAGTTAAGACATCCCAGCCGGAGCAGAAAGCTGAAGGATTTTCTGGAGTAATCACGATAAAGCAGAATGATCGGGAAGACCTGTAAGGTCTTCCCTTTTTTTCCAATGAGGTGTAAAGATGTTAGAGGGCAACAAATTTACGGATGTATTTCCGGACTACGACATTCCGGAGGGATTCCGCTATATCCTCTCCGGGGCGGTGGTGGAACGGATCGTTTTAAAGCAAAAAAGCAAACAGCTGGTCATCCATCTTCTCAGTGAGCATATTTTCTCCGGAAAAATGCTGAGAAAGATCTCCGCCGACATCAAGGCAAAACTGTTTGATAAAGACTATGTCTACGTGACCATAGAGGACAGATATATCCTTTCCAGGGCCTATACCCTTGAGCAGATCACCAGAGAGTACTGGGATACCATACTGGATGACTGTAAGCAGATGGGGCAGATTGAATACAGTATGATCTCCCGTTGTGACTGGGGTTTTGACGGGGATATCATGACCATTCTTCTGGAGGATTCCTTCCTGGCAAAGAGCAAGGTCCCTGAACTGAAGGCATACTTCGAAGATCTGTTTTCCACCAGGTTCGGCAAGCAGATCAAGGTTGGATTTGACTTTTCCGACGCAGCCAAGAAATCCTTCTATGAGGCCAGGGAGTACAAACTGCGCCAGGAGGTGGAGCTTGTCATGGATCAGGCCCATTCTCTGGAGGAAAAGAAGGACGGAGACCCGGAGAAAGACGATAAAAGAAAAGGAAAAAAATCAAAGAACCCTTACCGGAGCAATTTTTATGAGGAGAGGGCCAGGAGTAAAGAACTGGGGATCCGGAACCGTAATTCGAAGGATCCGGATGCCATCTACGGAAGAAATTGTGACGGG
This sequence comes from uncultured Lachnospiraceae bacterium, assembly GCA_902782815.1. Classification (GTDB taxonomy): domain Bacteria; phylum Bacillota; class Clostridia; order Lachnospirales; family Lachnospiraceae; genus Anaerobutyricum. The sequence goes on from CACZOS010000040.1 coordinate 3,354, forward strand.
GACCTGACTGCTATTCGGGAGATCAACGGGGAGATCGGTCTGATCGTGATCCATGGTGAGATCATTGAACTGGAAGAAAGGGAGATCAAAGGTGACAAGATCCTGGTCATCTTCACCATCACGGATGATACCGATTCCATCACGGGAAAAATCTTTTTAAACCACGATCAGGCGGAGGAATTCCGTCCCCTTTTCCGAAAAGGCGGGTTTTATAAGATCAAATCCACCCCTACTCTGGATTACCGAACCAACGAACTGACCCTTTCCGGGATCCGGGGCATCAAACCGGTCCCGGATTTTCGGACAAAAAGGATCGACCGGAGCAAAGACAAGAGGGTGGAACTTCACCTTCATACAATGATGAGTGATCTCGACAGTGTGGTGGATGTGGAAAAAGTTATCCGGACTGCCAAAGAATGGGGGCACAAGGCCATGGCCATCACGGATCACGGCGTTCTCCAGGCCTTCCCCATCGCAGACCACTGTGTTTCTCCCCAGGAAGATTTCAAAGTCATCTATGGCTGTGAAGCGTACTTTATCGATGATCTGAAGACCCTGGTCCACAACAGCAAAGGACAAGGATTCAGAGATTCCTTTGTTGTTTTTGACCTGGAGACCACAGGCTTTTCCCCGGTCCACGACGAAATCATAGAAATCGGGGCAGTCAAGGTGGAAGGAGGGGAGGTCAAAGACCATTACAGCGTTTTTGTCAATCCCGGGCGGCCCATACCGGCCCGGATCACTGAACTTACCGGGATCCGGGATGAGATGGTGGAAGGGGCTTCTTCCATCGAAACCGTGCTTCCGGAGTTCCTGTCTTTTTGTGAGGGCTGCTGCCTGGTGGCTCACAATGCCGAGTTCGACGTGGAATTTATCCGGGAGAAAGCAAACAGGATGGGAACAGCTGTGGATTTTACGGTCCTGGATACCCTTCAGATGGCAAGACTGCTCCTTAAAGACCTTCACAGGTTTAAACTGAATACCTTATGCAAATATCTGGGCATTAAGCAGGAACACCACCACCGTGCGGTGGATGACGCCAGAGTGACCGCCGAGATTTTCCTGCGGTTTATCACCATGCTGGAGGAGGAAGGCATCCATGATACCGATGCTTTAAATGAGAGGGGAAAGGTCTCACGGGATCTGATCCGCAAAGCCAACTCCACACATGGAATCATCCTGATCAAAAATGACAAGGGAAGGGTCAATTTAAACCGCCTGGTTTCCGAATCCCATCTGAACTACTATTACCGTCGTCCCAAAATGCCGAAGAGCCTTATTGAGAAATACCGAGAGGGTCTTATTCTCGGGTCGGCCTGTGAGTCCGGAGAACTTTTCCAGGCAGTGATCCGCAACAAGAGTGAGGAGGAGATCGCCAGGCTGGTGAATTTCTATGATTATCTGGAGATTCAGCCCATCGGGAATAATGCGTTCATGCTAGAAAGCGACAAATATGACGCGCTTGACCCGGAAGATCTCCGCAATTATAACCGCAGGATCGTTGAGTTGGGTGAGAAATACCATAAACCCGTGGTGGCTACCGGTGATGTACACTTCCTCAACCCCGAGGATGAGGTCTACCGCCGCATCCTGCAGGCGGGAAAAGGATTTGCGGACGCGGACAGGCAGGCTCCTCTCTATCTGCGGACCACCGATGAGATGCTGGAAGAATTTTCCTATCTGGGAGAAAAGAAGGCCTATGAAGTGGTGGTGACCAATTCCAATCTGATTGCGGATATGGTGGAAAAAATCTCCCCCATCCATCCCGATAAATGTCCTCCGGTAATTCCTGATTCTGCGGAAACCCTTACCAGGATCTGTTATGATAAAGCCCACGAAATTTACGGGGATACCCTGCCTGACCTGGTTAAAAGCCGCCTGGACAGGGAGCTGGACTCCATTATCAGCAACGATTTTGCCGTAATGTATATCATTGCCCAGAAACTGGTCTGGGATTCCAATGCCCACGGTTATCTGGTGGGGTCCAGAGGTTCGGTGGGATCTTCCTTTGTGGCAACCATGTCGGGAATCACCGAGGTGAATCCTCTGCCTGCACATTATATCTGCCCTTCCTGCCACTTTGTGGATTTTGATTCCGAGTTCGTGAAACCCTATTCCGACAGGAGTATGTCGGGATGCGATATGCCTGACCGGGACTGCCCGGTTTGCGGGACCCGGCTGAACAAGGAAGGACATGATATCCCCTTCGAGACCTTCCTGGGTTTTAAAGGAAATAAGGAACCGGATATCGACCTGAATTTCTCCGGTGAGTATCAGGCCAAGGCCCACAGATATGTGGAGGTTATTTTCGGGGAGGGAAAGGCATATCGGGCGGGGACCATCGGTACCATTGCCGAGAAGACAGCCTATGGCTATGTCCGGGGTTATTTTGAGGACCGCGGCATCCATAAGCGCTCCTGTGAGATCTCCCGTCTGGCCAGAGGCTGTACCGGAGTAAAACGAACTACCGGTCAGCATCCCGGAGGAATCATCGTGGTTCCCCATGAATATGATATCTATGATTTCACCGCCATACAGCATCCGGCAAACGATATGGATACCGATGTGATCACCACCCATTATGAGTATCATTCCATCGACCATAACCTTTTAAAGCTGGATATACTGGGGCATGATGATCCCACCATGATCCGGAGGCTGGAGGACCTGACAGGAGTAAATGCCCAGGATATCCCCCTTGATGATCCGGATGTAATGGAGATTTTCCACGGGACACAGATCCTGGGAATCCGGCCCGAGGATATCGGCGGTGTGGAAACAGGATCCCTGGGAGTTCCCGAGTTCGGTACGGACTTTGTTATCCAGATGCTTATAGACACCAAGCCTAAATCTTTTTCCGACCTGGTGAGGATTTCCGGCCTGTCCCATGGGACCGATGTATGGCTGGGCAATGCCCAGGAACTGATCAGCCAGGGCAAGGCGGAGATCTCCACCTGTATCTGCTGCCGTGATGATATCATGACCTATCTGATCCATATGGGGCTGGACAAGGAGATGTCCTTCACCATCATGGAGTCGGTACGAAAGGGTAAAGGGCTGAAACCGGCGTGGGAAAGTGAGATGATCACCCATGGTGTTCCGGACTGGTACATCGATTCCTGCAAGAAGATCAAATACATGTTCCCCAAAGCCCACGCTGCAGCCTATGTCATGATGGGATGGCGTGTGGCATGGTTTAAGGTCCACTATCCTCTGGCCTATTATGCCGCTTATTTCGCCATCAGGGCATCCGCCTTCTCCTATGAGATTATGTGCCGTGGGCCGGAAATCCTGGCGGAGGCTCTCCGACGGCTGAAAGCGGTTCCAAAGGACAAGCAGACCAAAAAAGACCAGGATACCCTGAGGGACGGAAGGATTGCCCAGGAGATGTATGCCAGAGGATATTCCTTCCTGCCTATCGATATCTATAAGGCAAAGGCCAGGGAATCCCTGATCATCGGAGATCAGATCATGCCCCCTCTTCTGAGTATTGAAGGACTGGGGGAAAAAGCCTGTGATCAGATAGAGGAGGCTGCCGGAAAAGGGCGGTTTACTTCCCTGGAAAACTTCCGGGCCCAGACCCGGGTCAGCAAAAGCAACGTGGATAAAATGGTGGAACTGGGTATATTGAGAGACCTGCCGGAAACAGACCAGCTAAGCTTTGATTTCCTTTATTGATGAATCGGGAGGAAAGTGGTATGATGATACCATCGGGTGGGAAAGAATCCCCACCGGCACAAAAGAAAGGATTGTGATCTGATGGCCTATATCAAAAACGCAAAGCTCCAGGGAAATGCCTGGGCCGCCCATGATGCGGACATTGTGGGTAATGTGGTCATAGGGGATGAGAGCTCGGTATGGTATCATGCGGTGATCCGGGGAGACATGGCCCCTGTGGTGATCGGTTCAGGAACCAATATTCAGGACGGCTGTGTAATCCATGCCAGCGCCGACTACCCATGCCGGATCGGCAACAGCGTATCTGTGGGTCATGGGGCTTTAGTCCATGGCTGTACCATCGGAAGCAATTCATTGATCGGGATGGGGGCAGTCATCATGAATGGTGCCAGGATCGGAGAGGACTGTATTGTCGGTGCCGGTTCCCTGGTGACCCAGGGGATGACGATTCCGGACGGCATGCTGGCTTACGGTTCCCCCGCCAGGGTCATCCGGCCCCTTACGGAGGAAGAAAAAAAGAATAATCAGACCAACGCGATCACCTATATGCTGCTGAAAAATGTTCAGTGAGATCCGTGGGACGACAAGGAGGACATGAGATGGGTAACACACGGTCCAATCCCGGTGAAAAAACGAAACGTTATCAGGGATACGATGTAAATAAAGTAATGGCCAATAACAGCCGGCATAAAAGGCCATGGTTCTGGAAGGTGCTGGGCATCAGCCTCATCCTGAGTCTGGTCATCATCACAACGGTGTGTTTGATAGCCATGCGGCAGAGAAAGCAGAGGACCAATTATCTGTCCAAACTTAATAAAGCCAATACCCTGGATCTTCTGCTGGAAGATCATTCCAATATAACCATTACCAGGTCCTATAAAGGGCTCAAGGACAAAGACGATTACTCCACCACCCGTTTCCTGAAGAAGAACGAGAAGGGAACTCTTTTCTCTTACCTCAAGACAAATGGATACGATCAGGATTATAAGGAAGTATTATCCGGAGAGAAACTCTATCGTTTTGACGGCAATTTCACTTATTTCTATGGTCTGGTGGGAGATGACCTTGAGCTGCTTCAGCAGGATATTGAATCTGAGATTTTCCAGGTGGACGGTTCAGAGAGTGTAAAGGAACAGACCGAAAGCTCGGATCTCATGAAGTCCGTTCTCAATTATGAAGTACAGGCCGGAGATCCTTATACCAAGCTCTATGGATTCGAGACGGGGACTGTTATTCAGAAAGTCCTGACCATCGATGTTGAAAACCTGATCGTCACGTCGGATGTGGAGTCCGTGAATGATGAGGAGATTTATCATTATACGGTTACCTTTGACGGGGATAACAAAAATCCCAAGTTCTACAGGGCGGTAAAGGAAAAGGATAACAAGCGCAGCTGTACCGTCTATTACAATTATGATCAGGACAAGGAGAAGAAATATGAATTCTCCATCCCCTATGATGTTTACTTTACCCTGTTGGATCATAAAGATTATACGGTCTACATGGATGAGGACTGTATGATTGAATTTACCACTACCCAGATGCAGCTCCAGAATCCGGAATCCGATATGGAACTGTACATGAAAAAAGGAGAATAAAGACGAATGAGAACAGAGAGACTGTTTTATCAGGATGTCTGTCTGAAGGAATTCCATGGGAAGGTTCTTTCCTGCCGGGAGCAGGGAGGAACCTTTCGGATTGTTCTGGACCGGACAGCCTTCTATCCCGAAGGAGGCGGACAACCTTCCGACAGGGGGATCCTGGGAGAGAGAAGGATCCTGGATGTGATAGAAGAAGGAGAAGCCATTGTCCACGTTGCCGACGGTCCACTGGAAGAGGGGGCAGAGGTTCTGGGACGAATCGATTGGGACCGCCGCTTTGCTCTGATGCAGCAGCATTCGGGGGAACATATTGTCAGCGGACTTATCCACAGAAGATTCGGATATGATAATGTGGGCTTCCATATGGGAAGCGATTTTGTCACCATTGACCTGAACGGGCTCATCAGCCCGGATCAGCTCAAAGAACTGGAAAAAGAGGCAAATGAATATATCTGGCAGAATCATGAAGTAAGAGTTTTCACCCCTTCAGACCGGGAGATCGAAGCCCTTTCCTATCGGAGCAAGAAAGAACTGGAAGGACAGGTGCGGCTTGTGGAGTTCCCCGAAGCAGACCTTTGTGCCTGCTGCGGAACCCATGTTCTTAATACCGGGGAGATCGGTCTTGTCAAACTGGTCTCCGTCAGACATTTCCGGGAGGGTGTGCGGATCGAAATGCTCTGCGGAAGAGAGGCCTTCTCCTATCTGAATCTCCACTGGGATCAGAACTCCAGGATCGGCGTGGAACTCTCGGTGAAGCCGGAGGATACCTGGCGGGCAGTCAAAAGGCTGAAAGAGGAGATCATGGAGGGGAAGAACGCCCTGAACAGCCTTAAACAGAGTATATATCTGAGGATGGCTGAGCAATGCCGGGAAAAAGGGGATGCCCTTATTTTTGTCTGTGATATGGATTCCAATGATATCAGAAGACAGGCTGACTATATCCTGGATACCTGCGGCGGAATCTGTGCTGTCTTTTCCGGCTCGGATATTGAAGGGTATAAGTATGACATTGGAGAGAGGGACGGAGATGTGCGTTCTCTGGTCAAAGATGTGAACCGGGTTCTTGGAGGAAGAGGCGGGGGCAGGCCCTTTTTTGCCCAGGGATCTGTGACAGGAAGTAAGGAGGGAATCACTCTCTTCTTCCGGGAAAAAGGATTCTCTGTCCTGTAGAATTTCATATATTTAGGAACCTGTTTCCTGAAAAAGGGAGCAGAGCTCATTTTTATAAAATAAAAAAACCACTTCTCGTCGATCAGTCCAAATTCCGGATCAAGATCAGAGAAGTGGTTTTTTTATTCATTTGTTGCAGCTAATACTTAGCGACTATTTTCTGTTCGGATCTGTGGGATCCCATTTAGTTCCGTTTTTAACCTTTGTATGACCTACATGGCCGAATGGCCCCTCATTTTTAGAAGTTATGATCTGAACAGGGATTCTGGTCTTTCTCCATTTCTTTACTTTGATCTTATATCTGGCGATATCGTAGATCAGCTTGGCATATCTTGCCTGATGGCGTACACAGTGTGTGGTGCAGCTTGTACCGATCTTGTTGTAAAGGTCAACCCTTAAAGTCTTGGCACTCTTCTTTTTGTAGGTAGAGGAATGGAAGAGAGAAGCAGTACCGTGGATCTTTACCGCCCACTGATAGTAGCGGTAGGGAGCACCTTTGGTCTTGGTGTAGACGTACCAGCGCTTGTTCCAGGTCTTTTCCAGACGGAAGGAGCCATTGGGGGTATCATTTTTCTTTCTGGCGGTGGCGCAGACCACGGTCAAAGCGGGAATGGAATAGTCTTTGCCGTCCCATACATAGAAAGTAGTGTTGTGGGTCGTTTTATTGACGATGATCTTTATCTTCTGGGAGAGGAACTTCTGATATCCATAGTAATCCCACACCAGGTTGGTATAGAGTACACCGTTGCTCCTGAAAATGTAATTATACTTCTTAACTCCCTTTCCGTAGCTGGGAAGATAATTCATACCTGTTACAGCCTGGCCGGCTCTGAAATAGTAGATGTTGTTGCCGATTTTGTACCAGTCAGTATAGGTCTCGTTAAAAATACCATTTAAATAAAGGCGGAGATTGATGACGGCA
>CACZOS010000041.1 GCA_902782815.1 uncultured Lachnospiraceae bacterium
AGCTGTATCCGGAGGCGAACGCAGAAGCACGGTTTAAGATCAGGGGAGTCAGACGGATCTTCTTTTACTGTAACCATGATGGTCTGTTTTCAATCGATCCGGTAAAGGGCATTGATGACAAGGAAAGCGGATATGACGATTCGCAGGAAAGAAGAGAACTGGAGAAGGCGGCAGCTATACTGTTTGGATAGGAGACAGTCAGTTAGGGAACAATACCGGATTCAGTAAGTTATGATGTTTAAGCGGCTTATAAGTCGGTACTTTGCAGAAGAAAGGAGTTCGAATTGAAGTATAGAAGACTTGGTAATACCGGAATCACGGTGAGCGAGATCGGTTTTGGCGGTGAATGGCTGGAAAGACATGATGAGGTAGAATCTGTTGTATTTGTCAACCGAAAAATCAGTCAAAAGACCATCGAAAATTCAGTCACATCATTTTCAATATAACGCCTGGGAATTGCTTCTCAGGCGTTATTAACTTTGCCCGATTGGAAACCGGGCGCTGCCCGGATCTGCCCTTCGCCGGGGAGGCAGGAAAGGGACATTTAGTCCCTTTCTGCATAACAGGGTACTCCGTATCATTCCGTCAAGGGCTGCCCGGACGCTGACGCGTCCAGCGTACTGTCCCTTGACTCCATTCCCGCTCCTTTGATTTTCACTCCCACCCAAATGGGATTTCATCATCCCGGTGTTCTTCCAGATACTCCTCCGCATCAGCCCACATGCCTTCGCTGCCAAGATACTGCCAGAGGAAAAACAACTGATGTTCCAACTCGTCGATATGGCTTCTGGCGCGGATGAGCTTTTCTTCCACGGTTTCGTTTTTTGGTGTTTCATCTACAAATCCGATATAATCCTTCAAATACTTTTCGCGCTCTGCAGGTTTCATCCCTTTCATGCCTTCCCGGAGTTCCCTGTCAAGCCTATGGGCATCAATAAAGTCCATCGGCGGCCATGCAGGACCCGGAAGATATGCAGACTCAACGGTTTCATATACGCTATGACCGTCCTTTACCCATCCCCTCAGCAGGCGGCGCTCATATCCGGAAAGAGGATACTTGTCAACATACTCCCTGTATTCATCCCACAAGTGGTTCTTTATCATTTCAGACATTCTTCTTTCCCTCCATAACAAAAGCTTGATTCAGGCCGTTCACGCGAAGTGTTTCACGCAGGCGGTAAGAATCCCCTTGCATATCAATCAGCAGTGCGCCGTATGTCAGCCGGTCTACCATGGCCCCGGTGATTGCCGGTCCCCCGAACACCTGGTCCCATTCCGCAAAGTTCAGGTTTGATGTGATGATCGTAGATTTCACACCTACCCGCTGGGAGAGATTGTTGAACAGCAAGTCCGCGCCTTCCCTGTCAAATGAGACATAACCAAGCTCATCTGCGATGACAAGATCGTATTTCCTGAACTTCCGCTCATAGGCAGTGAGCTTTTGCTGATTATGGGATTCTTTCAGTTCTGTCACCAGATACGGAACTGTTGTGAACAGCACCTTGTAGCCCGACTCGCAGGCTTTGACGCCTAACCCAATAGCTGTATGTGTTTTGCCGGTCCCGGGATTCCCGATCAGGATCACGTTTCGTCCCTCGCGGATGAAGTCCAGCGTCATCAATTCGGAGAGCCTCTGACGAATCCCGTCCGGCAGGCAGTCAAGTTCCAGATCTTCCAGATACTTACGGTATGGAAAGTTCGCCCCATGGATCCGCTGCTCGATAGTTTTCTGCTCCTTCTGTTCCACCTGGGACCTGAGAAGCCGCAGAAGATATTCGCAGCTGTCGGCAGAGTCTTGGGCAAACTCTTCAAAGTGTTCTGCTATAGCGCTGAGCCTCAGTTGATTGCACAGTTCCCTGATTTCCTGCCGTTTCTTCTCCTTTATCATACCGCCACCTTCCTTTCCGGATTCATGGCTTCCCGGAGACGGTCATACTGGCTCAGTCCCTCTTTAATCTTCAACCCGAGTGAACTGTATGCTGTTTTTGTTATGGAGTTTTCGTCGTCTTTGTGTCTGCTGCACACCGCCTTTACTTTGTCCACGCTCATATCAAGCGGGGAAGTTTTCATCAGTCTGTCCAGGGCTTTGGAAACTGCCGCCGCTCCAAGTTCATTTATAACCTCCAAAACCTGTAGAAATGTTTTGGCATCATTGCTATAATACGTTTCGTAAATGTTTTTGATCAGGGTGTCCGACTGGAGCAGGGCTGTGCTCTGGGGCAGGGCACCCGGTTTCCTTTTCAGTGTCCGCAGGTAGTGGAAGATATCCAGGTGATAGCTTCCCTGCTTGTAACTGCGGGGATGCTCCGCCACTATCTTATCGCCATGGTAAGCAACAATCCTGTCCGTATAGATCCGGATATCCACTTTCTTTTCCGCGTAAATGTCAGGCACGGAATATCTGACACAATTCACTGATACCGTCGAATACTTATCCACCGAACATCCGGCCTTCTTGATAAAGCATGGCATCGGTGGAACCTCCGGGATAAGGTGTGCCCGTTCCTCTTCAAAGGTTTCTTTGGGGATCCGTCCGTCAGAAAGCTTCTCGCTGTTCTTTTCGATACATTTCTTCAAAAGATGCTTGTTGGCCGCTTCCAGGCTGTCAAACGAGTCGGAACCAGGTTCGCTGAAGGCAAAGTGCCGCATGACGTCCACGGTTCTTTCCACATGTGACTTTTCGTTACCGCGCCTTACATTGCAAAACCGGAAGCCAAACCGGTAATACGTTGAAAGCTGCAGCAGCGCATCTGTGGGTTCCTTTTCGGTCGGCCCTACAAACTTCTTTACGGCGACCTTCATGTTGTCATAGACAACGGTATGGTAGATCCCGTGGCAAAACCGGAAGAAACGCACATGTGATTCCTGAAAGGCTGCCGTATCCTGCGAGCGGAACAGTGCCGCAAAACGATAGTTGCCATAGGCTGATGCAAACGCTGCCATCTGGTATTTATGATATCCGGTTCCGCCGATATTCAGTTTTACTTCTCCCCAATCGAACTCACAGACCTGGCCTGGCTCGTATTCCTGCCGGATAAACGCCTCTTTATGAACTTCCTCCATCTGTCTGACAAGCCGCTTCACTGTGGAATAACTGAGATCAAAGCCCTGTTTAATCAGATACCCGTGGATATCTGTTTTTCGCATCTGCTGCTTGCCTCGGCCTGTCAGTCGTTTTTCTTCATTCTCTGCCAGGCATTTGCGGATAACTTCCTGTGCCTTGGCTGTGGATGTCTTTGGCCCTCTGTTTTTGCAGTTGTAGACTGGCTTCTCCACAATGGCCGCAATCAACGTATTCGGATCTGTTTCTGGCTCTTGTTCGAGCACTGTCCGCAGCTGCATTTCATACTCATTCACGTATTTATTGACCGTGTTCTTGTCGATCCCAAGATCTTTGGCGATCTGACGGTTGCTGTCATTGTTTACATGCCTGAGTATGATCTGCTGTTTCTCAATCAAATCGATCACTTCCTTCCTGCCTCCTTTCGGCTTTTATAGCCAAAAGGATACCGCATTCTTTGTCTGGAAGTGACTGAATTTTCAATGAGCCAGCTGACTTAATTTTAGATTACCATATACATACCTTGAGGAACTGGTTGAGGCTCAAAAAAAAATCCCGTCGTTATTGGCGGAAATGTATACGTCTTCGAATCCCGTGAAATAAACG
>CACZOS010000042.1 GCA_902782815.1 uncultured Lachnospiraceae bacterium
CACATGGTTCTCCCTGACAGGCTGCGGTCTGAAAGGACCCGCTTCCCCGGGATCTATCATCGCTTTCCTGGCTATGGCTCCTAAGGGCAAGGTTTTACTGATCTTAATCGGTGTCCTGATCGCAGCGGCCGTATCTTTCCTGATCGCCTCCGTAATCATCCGTGCAACAGATACTACCACTTCTATCGAAGAGGCTCAGGGACAGGTTGCGGACATGAAGGCTCAGGCCAAAGGTACAGCAGCTCTGACCGATGCCGGTGCCGTACGTAAGGTAATCTTCGCCTGTGACGCCGGTATGGGATCCTCCGCAATGGGCGCTACCAAGTTCCGCAACAGAATTAAGGCAGCAAGACCTGATGTTACGGTTACCAATACTTCCGTGGATAATATCCCGGCAGATTGTGATATCGCAGTGGTACAGACAACCCTTCAGGACCGCGCAAGAAAATCCGCGCCTCAGGCACAGCTTGTCACCATCGGCAACTTCCTGAATGACCCGGGTCTGGATGACCTCTATCTGCAGCTTACCACACTGGATGCTCCGGCAGAAGAACCTGTCAGCGATCCGGTGAAAGAGATGGTGGAGATTGCGGAAAAGGCGGTCAAAAAAGATGTGATCATCAGAGAGAGCATCAAGCTGAACCAGGCACCGGTCAGCAAAGAGGAAGCCATACGAAGAGCCGGTGAGCTCCTGGTGGAGAGAGGCGCCGTTGAGCCTTCATACATCGATGCCATGCTGGAAAGAGAACGTCTGGTAAGCACTTACATGGGTATGGGTATCGCCATTCCTCATGGAACCGCTCAGGCTAAGGGAACCGTTAAGAAGACAGCCATCACCATGCTCCAGTTCCCGGAGGGTGTGGACTTTGGTGAGGAGAAGGCACAGTTAGTCTTCGGTATTGCCGGAATCGGTGACGAGCATCTTGATCTTCTCGGGAAGATCGCAGGATGTCTGGATGATCCGGAAGTTCTGGAAAAAATGAAAACCACAGACGATGTGGACTGGATCCTGAAGACCCTTTCCTGATTGTGGGATAGAAACGGTATAGAGTAAGACAGATACTGCAGCAGTGGATTTCTCACTGCTGCAGTAATTTTTTCCCATGGTATCATCGATTTTTGATGACATATAAGCAGATTGCGTGCTACCATAAGTAAAAGAGGATAAGTCGTTTTATTTACAGAAGAAAGGATATAGAAGCAAATGTGTGGAATAGTTGGATTTACAAGTGAACGGACTGCCGCTGCCCCCATCCTGCTGGAGGGGCTTTCCAAGCTGGAATACCGGGGATATGATTCTGCCGGTATCGCCGTAAGGGACGGGGAGAAGGAACCACGGGTGGTCAAGGCCAAGGGGAGACTGAAGCTTCTGTCGGAAAAGACCGACGGGGGAGCCGCGGTGGCAGGCAGCACCGGAATCGGCCACACCCGCTGGGCAACCCACGGGGAACCCAGTGAGACCAACGCCCATCCTCATATGACCACGGACGCGAACGTTATCGGAGTCCATAACGGGATCATTGAGAATTATGTGGAACTAAGGGACAAGATGATCCGCAAGGGGTATTCTTTCTACAGTGACACGGACACCGAAGTTGCCATCAAGACGGTGGATTATTATTATAAGAAATATGGTGTCGGTCCCATCGATGCCCTGGCCAAGACCATGGTGAGGATGAGAGGTTCCTACGCCCTGGCGGTCATGTTCAAGGATTATCCCGGAGAGATCTATGTGGCCAGGAAGGAAAGCCCCATGATCATCGGGGTGAAGGACGGGGAGACCTATGTGGCTTCGGACGTTCCTGCCATCTTAAAATACACCCGCAATGTGATCTATATCGACAATCTGGAGATGGCCAGACTTACGCCCGGTCAGGCGGAATTCTATAATCTGGACGGAGATATCGTCGAAAAGGAAGCAGTGGAGATCAAATGGGATGCACAGGCAGCGGAAAAAGGCGGATTTGAGCACTTCATGATGAAGGAGATCCACGAGCAGCCAAAGGCTATCGCAGATACCCTGGCTTCCGTCCTCAGGGATGAGGATGCGGACAAGATCCATATCGACTTTTCTGAGCTGGGGCTGTCCGAGGAGGATATCCGGTCATTCTCCCAGATCATCTTTCTGGGATGCGGATCCGCCTACCATGTGGGGATTGCCGCCCAGTATGTAATGGAGGACCTGGCCCGTATTCCCGTGCGGGTGGAGCTGGGATCGGAATTCCGCTACCGGAATGTTCCTCTGGATTCCAAGGGGCTGGCTATCGTTATCTCCCAGTCCGGTGAGACGGCGGATTCCCTGGCAGCCCTGCGGGCGGCCAAGGAGAGCGGGATGAAAACCCTGGGTATCGTCAATGTGCTGGGTTCCACCATTGCCAGGGAAGCGGATAATGTTTTCTATACTCTGGCAGGACCGGAGATTGCCGTGGCCACCACCAAGGCCTATTCCACCCAGCTGATCGCTGCTTACCTGCTGGCCATAGAATTTGCCAGGATCAGGGGAACCATCACGGAAGAGCGTTACCATAAGCTGTTGACGGAACTCAAGACCATTCCTGACAAGATTCAGAGGATTCTTGAGGACAGGGAACGGATCCAGTGGTTCGCATCCAAGTATTCCAACGCGAAGGATGTATTTTACATCGGAAGGGGGCTGGACTATGCCATCTGTCTGGAAGGCAGCCTCAAGATGAAGGAGATCAGCTATATCCACAGCGAAGCCTACGCGGCAGGGGAATTAAAACACGGGACCATCAGTCTGATCGAGGACGGCACCCTGGTCATCGGGGTACTGACCCAGAACGATCTTTACGAGAAGACCATCAGCAACATGGTGGAGGTGAAGAGCCGGGGAGCTTACCTTATGGGACTTACCGCCTACGGCCATTATGAGATAGAGGATACCGTTGACTTTAATGTTTACATTCCCAAGACAGATGAGCACTTTGCCACCAGTCTGGCCATCGTCCCCCTCCAGCTTCTGGGCTACTATATCAGTGTGGCCAGGGGACTTGATGTGGATAAACCCAGAAACCTGGCAAAGTCCGTCACGGTAGAATAATTTAAAGAATAACCGGCAGGAATATAATAGGATCCTGCCATAGAAAAAGGCAGGAAGAGGGAACATGGCATGAAGATACTGGCTGTGGCAGATGAAGTATCGAAAGTCTATTACGATTATTACAGAGAAGATATATTGAGAGATATCGATCTTATCATCGGCTGCGGGGATCTTCCGCGGGAATACCTGGAGTTTCTGGTAACCATGGCCTCCTGCCCTCTGATCTATGTCCGGGGAAACCATGATGACGGATATCTTGATCATCCTCCCGCAGGCTGCATTTGCATCGAGGATCGTCTATACGAATATGAGGGGATCCGTTTTCTGGGGCTGGGGGGATCCGGCCGCTATCGGCCGGACGGTAAAAATATGTACTCGGAAAGAGAGATGAAGAGGAGGATTCTCAAGAGAAGCTGGAGCCTTTTCCGGAAGGGGGGATTTGATGTTCTGGTCACCCATGCCGCAGCCAGGGGATGCGGGGACCTGGATACTCCTGTCCACCGGGGATTTTCCTGTTTTCTGGATCTCATGGATAAGTATCATCCTCAGACCATGGTTCACGGGCATATCCACAGCAGTTACGGATATCGGACTGCCCGGAGATCGGATTATCATGGGACGACTATCATCAATGCCTGCGGTCACTATGTCTTTGAGATAGAGAAGGGGAAGAAAGAGCAGAGCAAGGGTTGACCGACATCAAAAAAGAAGGAAAGGACAAGTCTGATGCAGGGAGAAACAAAAAAAGGTTCCGGGTGGACCCGTGAGAGAAAATATGCCTGCATGACTATCCTGATCATGGCTTTTATCTTCATCCAGTCAGCTCTATCGGG
>CACZOS010000043.1 GCA_902782815.1 uncultured Lachnospiraceae bacterium
ACCGGGTCAAAAATCGCTACCGGTGTGATGGTTGTAGCCCCACAGCTCCACTCCACCCTGCGCAGTGTTGTCTCTGCGGTTTCATCCTGCCATTTGAAGGCATATCCCGCCCGGGTCGCATGATGCCCCGTTACGCTGCCTGTGGCCGCGTAAGCCGTATCATCATAGCAAATGACCAGGCCATCCGCCGGAAGGGGCATCTCTCCGTCCTCAACCCGCTTTGTCCAGCGGGCAATCACTTCACTCAGCCCCGAGGCATCCGTTCGCTCCCGTTCCACCGTATTAAAGCCCAGGCTATCAAGGAAATCCATTCGCTCCCCCCAGTGGACGATCTCCTTATCCGCGTGCACCAGTGTAAAAGCATGGAATACCACCCGGCGCTGTTTAACCTCCTCCAGCCGCTTTTCGTCCAGTCCCAGGGTGCCGCTGGCCAGATTTCTCGGATTCGCGTATTTCTCCCCCGGATCGCTGATGGATTCGTTGATCCGCTGGAAATCCTGATAGCTGATAACCGCTTCTCCCCTCACCACCAGATGGCCCTGGTACGCGATCGCCAGCGGGAAGCCTCCGATGGCCCCCTGCATGAAGGTGATGTTGGTGCCCACAGTGCCGTTTCCTCTGGTCAGAATTTTCGTCAGTTTTCCCCCGTCATAGGTCAGAACCAGGGTAAGTCCGTCCAGCTTCCAGCTAAGCCAGACATCCCTCTCTCCGGCCCATTCCCGCAGCTCACTGACCTGCTTGGTTTTCGCCAGGGACAGCGCCGGAAACTCATGGGGCTCCTTCGCCCCGGCAATATTATCCTCCTGGGCGGAGCTTACCCTCTGCGTGGGGCTGTCCGGCAGAATGATCCCCGTTTCCTCTTCCAGCTGACTCAGCTCATCGAACATCGCGTCCCACTCATAGTTGCTGATCAGTTCATCCTGGCCTCCATAATAGGCTTCCGAAGCGGCGTTGAGTGCCAGGATGAGTTCCCGCATTCTCCCCGTTTTGAGGGATTCACTGGTCTTTCTCCCGGTCATAACCCCGTCTCTCTCGTTCTGTTCCATGGACATGTATTTCAGCCTCCATCCCGGATTCTAGCATCGAATCATTCGTACTCTGAATTCTTATTTTATCCGATAAAGCCTCGTCATTCAACATCCTTTGTTGATTTTTGAAATTGTTAGCACTCTTTTGCGTCGAGTGCTAATTTTCTCTTGCATTTCCCTTTTCCGGGTGCTACAATACCCACCGGAAACCATTTCCCCTGCCTCTGAGCAGGGTGATCACAAAGGAGGAACTTTTCCATGGCTGTTATGAAAGAAAACGGCAGCGTCTCCATTGACGCACAGAATATGATGCCGGTCATCAAGCGCTGGCTCTATTCTGATAAAGATATTTTTCTGCGGGAGGTGGTGTCCAATGCCTGCGACGCCATCACCAAGTTCCGTATGCTGCAGCCGGATTCTGAGGAGGAAATGCGGGTTCAGGTCACGGTGAATAAGGAAGCAAAAACCATCCGCATCTCCGATACCGGTATCGGCATGACCGGCGAGGAGGTCAAGAAATATATCAACCAGGTCGCCTTTTCCGGTGCGTCGGAATTCCTGAAGCAGTTTGAAGACGGTAAAGCCGAGGGCAAGGGTGACATTATCGGGCACTTCGGTCTGGGCTTCTACTCCGTCTTCATGGCGGCGGAAAAGGTGGAGATCGAGACTCTCTCCTGCCAGGAAGGGGCTGACCCGGTGCACTGGGTCTCCGAGGACGGCATGAGCTACGAGCTTTCTGAGGGGTCCCGCGCAGCACATGGAACGGATATCCTGCTGCATATTTCCGATGAAGAAAAGGAATTTCTGGATCTGTATCGGGTTCGGGAGGTGCTGAAGCGGTATTGCGGCTTCATGGCCTATCCCATCTATCTGGAAGATGCTTGCGCCAAGCCTGTGGAGCGGGACGTGCCTGTCGGAGATGAAAAGAATGAGGACGGCACCCAGAAAACCGAAAAAATCCTTGAAATGCCCAAGCCGGAGAAGATTAATGATACGGATCCCCTGTGGCTTCGGAAACCCGCCGACTGCAAGGATGAGGAGTACAAGGAATTCTATCATCGGGTCTTCATGGATTTTGACGATCCCTTGTTCTGGATCCACCTGAACGTGGATTATCCCTTCAATCTGAAGGGCATCCTCTTCTTCCCGAAGCTGAAAAACGATTTCGGCACCCACGAAGGGGAGATCAAGCTCTTCGCCGGCCAGGTCTTTGTCGCGGATAACATCAAGGAGGTGATTCCGGAGTTCCTGATGCTCCTGAAGGGCGTCATCGACTGTCCGGATCTGCCCCTGAACGTCTCCCGGTCCTTCCTGCAGAACGACGGCTACGTGAAGAAGATTTCCGCCCATATCACGAAGAAGGTCGCGGATAAGCTGAATTCCCTCATGAACACCGAGCGGGAAACCTACGAGGGGTACTGGGATGATATCGCTCCCTTCGTCAAGTATGGCTGCATCCGGGAGCGGAAGTTCTTCGACCAGGTGAAGGATTCCCTGCTTCTGCGGAAGACGGACGGGAAGTATGTCACGATCGCGGAGTATAAGGCGGCCAACTTCGATAAGACCGAGAAGAAGATTTATTACACCAACGACGAGAAGCGTCAGGCGGCTTCTGTCGCGCTGTACACGTCCCGCGGCATCGATGTGGTGGTCATGAACACCCTTATCGACGGCAACTTCATGTCCTTCATGGAGTATGAAGGCAAGGAGGAGGACCGGGTCGCCTTTGCCCGTGTGGATGCGGATA
>CACZOS010000044.1 GCA_902782815.1 uncultured Lachnospiraceae bacterium
GTGGCGCCTTATGGTTGTGGAATCCATTGAATTATCGCAATACCGGAATTACGAATCCGCCAGAGTGGATCTTTCCCCGGGGGTGAATATCTTCTTCGGGGATAACGCCCAGGGCAAGACCAATCTTCTGGAGGCGGTTTATGTCAGCGGCACTTCCCGTTCCCACAAGGGGACCAGGGACAGGGATCTTATCCGGTTTGGCCGGGATGAAGCGCATATCCGTCTGTTTTTCCACAGAAATGAGCTGAGTCATCGACTGGATATCCACCTGCGCAGGGGAAAGGCCAAGGGGGTGGCTATAGACGGCACTCCGATCCGGAGACTGGGAGAATTGTTCGGCATGCTGCATGTGGTCTTTTTCTCCCCGGAGGACCTGTCCATCATCAAAAACGGTCCCGCGGAGAGAAGGCGTTTTATGGATCTACAGATGAGTCAGCTGGACAGGGGCTTCTACAGCCTTCTGGTTTCCTACAACCGGCTTCTTCAGGAGAGGAACAATCTGCTTAAACAGATCTCTTTCCGGCCCGCTCTTAAAGATACCCTGGACGGGTGGGACACCCAGCTGGTGGAGGCCGGAAGGGAGATCGTGCGCAGGAGAGAGGAGTTTCTGGGCCATGTTTCCGGCCTGATGCGGGAGATACACGGAAGCCTCACCGGCGGCGGGGAAGAGATCCGGGTCCTCTATGAGTGCCATGTGGACAGCCGGCATTTTGGGGAAGAGCTTCTGGCCCGCAGGGAGAGAGATATCCGGGTGGGCACCACCACTGCCGGTCCCCACAGGGATGACATTGCTTTTCTGGTCAATGACACGGATATCCGTAAATACGGGTCCCAGGGCCAGCAGAGGACGGCGGCCCTGTCCCTGAAGCTTTCCCAGATCCGTCTGATCCGGGAGATGACGGGGGAAAATCCCGTGCTTTTGCTGGATGATGTGCTGTCGGAACTGGATCATAACCGGCAGAATTATCTGCTGGACTCCATTTCGGACATCCAGACCCTGATCTCCTGTACGGGCCTGGATGATTTCGTCCACGGACGGCTTGCCCTGGATAGGATTTTTAAGGTCGACCGGGGGAGAGTGGAGGTTTTTGAAGCGTAAATATTTTATAAAAATTGCTTTTGGGCTGTTGAATAACAGCCTTGTTTTATGTTATAATAAAGGGTACGATACGATAATGGGATAGCTGTAACCTGGCGGATTCCGGGAAGGAATCCGGGATAACTTTTTTGGAGGAAACTGAGTATGAGTGAACAGTTGAACAATACGCCGCAGGAATACGGAGCGGACCAGATCCAGATCCTGGAAGGTCTGGAAGCGGTGAGAAAACGGCCCGGCATGTATATCGGCAGTACCTCCTCCAAAGGACTTCACCATCTGGTCTACGAGATCGTGGACAATTCCGTGGATGAGGCTCTGGCCGGATTCTGCGATACGGTGGAGGTCTTTATCAATGCGGATAATTCCATTACCGTCAGGGACAACGGCCGGGGGATTCCTGTGGGGATCAACCGGAAGAAAGGGATTCCTGCCGTGGAGGTGGTCTTCACCATTCTTCATGCCGGCGGAAAATTCGGAGGCGGGGGATACAAGGTGTCCGGAGGACTCCATGGTGTAGGAGCCTCCGTGGTCAACGCCCTGTCGACCTGGCTTGAGGTGAGCATTTTCCACAATGGAAAGATCTACCGGCAGCGTTATGAAAGAGGCAAGGTCATGTACCCCCTTAAGGTTGTGGGAACCACGGACCGCAGGGGTACGGAAGTCCGGTTTCTCCCTGACGATACCATTTTTGAGGAGACTGTATTCGATTTTGCCATCCTGAAGCAGCGCCTTCGGGAGATGGCATTTCTGACCAAAGGACTGAAGATCGTCCTTTATGATCTGCGGGAGGAGCATCCCCAGACTCTGACTTTCCACTATGAGGGCGGGATCAAGGAGTATGTTCAGTATCTGAATAAGCAGAAGACGGTGCTTTACCCGGAGATCATTTACTGCGAAGGGCAGAAGGGGGCCGTATTTGTTGAGGTAGCCCTCCAGCATAACGATTCCTACAATGAGGGAGTCTACAGCTTTGTCAATAACATCACCACGCCGGAGGGGGGAACCCATCTGGCCGGATTCCGGAGTGCCCTGACCAAAACCTTTAACGATTATGCCAGAAATAATAAACTGCTCAAGGACAGCGAGCAGAACCTGACCGGGGAGGATATCCGTGAGGGGCTGGTGGCCATCATCAGCATTAAGATCCCGGATCCCCAGTTTGAAGGTCAGACCAAGCAGAAGCTGGGCAATTCCGAGGCCAGAGGAGCTGTGGACTCCGTGGTGAGCGAGCAGCTTACCTATTTCCTGGAGCAGAATCCCAACGTGGCTAAACTGATCTGCGAGAAGGCCATCCTTGCCCAGAGGGCCAGGGAAGCCGCCAGGAAAGCCAGGGACCTGACCAGGAGAAAATCCGCCCTGGACGGCATGAGCCTGCCGGGGAAGCTGGCGGACTGCTCTGACAAGGATCCGGCAAACTGTGAGATCTACATCGTGGAGGGAGATTCCGCGGGCGGCTCTGCAAAGACCGCCAGGAGCCGTGCTACCCAGGCCATCCTTCCTCTTCGGGGAAAGATTCTGAACGTGGAGAAGGCCAGACTGGACAAGATCCTGGCCAACGCGGAGATCCGTGCCATGATCACCGCCTTCGGAACAGGGATCCATGAAGATTTTGACATCAGCAAGCTCAGATACCACAAGATCATCATCATGACCGATGCCGATGTGGACGGAGCCCATATCGCCACCCTTCTCCTGACCTTTTTCTACCGGTTTATGCCGGAGTTGATCCGTCAGGGATATGTTTATCTGGCCCAGCCACCCCTCTATAAGGTGGAGAAGGCCAGGAAGGTATGGTATGCCTACAGCGACGATGAACTGAACCGCATCCTGGTCGACATCGGCCGGGACGGCGGCAACAAGATCCAGAGATATAAGGGTCTGGGCGAGATGGACGCCTCCCAGCTCTGGGAGACCACCATGGATCCGGAGAGCCGTATCCTTCTCCGGGTAAATATGGATGAGGACAGCGTATCCGAGCTTGACCTTACCTTTGATACCCTGATGGGTGACCGTGTGGAGCCCAGAAGGGAATTTATCGAGAACAATGCGCAGTATGTA
>CACZOS010000045.1 GCA_902782815.1 uncultured Lachnospiraceae bacterium
GGGCACTCTGTCATAGTTGGCACATTTACATCCACCACCACCAGCATGGATCTGGGGTCTTTTTTGCTCAGAACTTCCTCGTTGGTCAGGAACAATTTCTCATTCGGCTCATCCGGCTCCAGCAGGCTGACGATGGGTTCGATGGCAGGGCAGTTCTTATCGATGACCAGATAAGCTTTTTTGCCGAATGTTCTAGCCATCCGGTAAACACCGATGGCAGCTCCGATACAGTCTGCATCCGGATTCTTATGCCCCATGATCAGGATGGTGTCATGGGTGAGGATCATCTCGCGGAGAGCATGGGCCTTAACTCTGGCTTTTACCCTTGTGCTCTTCTCCACCTTCTGGGTCTTGCCGCCGTAGTAGGAGATTGAATTGCCGTTTTTCACAACAGCCTGATCCCCGCCGCGGCCCAGGGCCATATCCATGGCGATACGGGCACTCTCGTAGGTTCCGACATAAGTGGGGGCATTCATGCCCACGCCGATGCTCAGGGTCAGTGACATCTCATTTCCGGCATTGATGCCACGTACTTCGTCCAGGATGGAAAATCTGTCTTCCAGCATCTGATCCAGATTCTTCTCCTGAAATACAAAGATGAATTTATCCTTTTCGAATCTCTTTACGATGGCATCCATGGACTGCATGTAGCGCACAACCTTACGTTCTACCAGGGCCAGAAGGAGGGACTGTCTCACATCCTCCATGTTCTCCAGAACTTCCTCATAATTATCGATATACATAAGGCCGGCCACCAGCCGTTTCTTCTCGGATAAGTTCTTATATTCCGTCAGCTCGGTGACATCGTAGAAATAGAAGACCTGCAGATATTCATCTGCTGTCTTCTCCTCCAGCTCCTCCATGTCAGCGTCGGTCTCGATAGCCTTAACGCACTGGCACTGCACCTGGTAGTCTTTGTCCCTGTGTTTCAGTTCCAGCACCTTCTCCAGTTCCGGCTGGGCAAAATTCTTCTTGTGAAGAATCGGAAAGATCTGGGCGATATTTCTCTTGTTGACTCTTCCCTCGCACATCTGCTCAAACAGGTCATTGTACCAGACGATGGCTCCGGCGGCTGTAGTCAGCACATATGGTACCGGAAGTTCCTTCAGCATACTCTTATAGAGCTGGCTCTGATGGAATCCGGCTTCATAGAGCTCGTTGTTCACCATCCGGGTCAGGTACTCGTAGTACACGATGGAAAGCACCAGGTAGACAGCGCCAACGGCGCATACACCGTAGGCCAGTTTGGTCCACCTTTCCAGCAGGAGCAGAGCGACGATCAGAAGAAATCCTATCATCAGGATCGGCAGCCAGAGGCTGAAGGAGATCCCTCTTGATATTCTTTTTTCTTGCATCATATTAATTCTCCAATATTTAATTCTTCAATAGGTTATTATCATTTTCGCCAAACGATAGTCTGCTTATTATATCACCTTTCTTTTCAATTTTAAAGAGAAAATAATACCCGGTTTTGACACATTGCACAAAAATTGATATACTAATGAAAAAGATTTCCTATTTGGAGGCATTATGAAGAAAACAGCAAAGACTTTATTTGACAAACGACTTTCCGGAATCCTGATGCATCCCACTTCCCTGCCGGGGCCTTATGGGATTGGTGATCTTGGTCCGGAAAGTTATGCATTTGTAGACTTTTTAAAACACTCCGGGCAGCATCTCTGGCAGACTCTTCCTCTGGGACCAACCGGCCAGTTTAACTGCCCTTACCAGTGTTTTTCCTCTTTTGCCGGACAACCTCTCCTGATCAGCCCGGATCTTCTGAAAAAAGACGGTCTTCTCACGGACAGTGATCTGGCTCATGTGCCGGATTTCCCGGTTGAAAAGGTTGATTATGCCCTGGTGAGAGAGTATAAGGAGAAATTATTCAAAAAAGCTTATGACGCTTTTTGTTATCTTCCCGCCGACAGTGACCTTGTCGGCCTGTTTCAAACATTCTGTCAGAAAACAGACTGGCTTGATGATTATGCGATGTTCATGGCCATCAAGGCTTCCAAGGGAGGCATCTACTGGCTGGAGTGGGAAAAGAAATACCGCAAACCCACAAAAACCCAGAAGGCCGTCATCGCCAAGGAACTGGAGGATGAGATCCGCTATGACAAATTCCTTCAGTGGGTATTCTTTAAACAGTGGCTTGACCTGAAAGAGTATGCCAATAAGCAGGAAGTATATCTCATCGGAGATATCCCGATCTTCGTCTCACCGGACAGCGCGGACGTATGGGCAGAGCCTCAGATGTTCAAGCTGGATAAGGACGGCTTTCCGAAAGTAGTAGCAGGAGTTCCGCCGGACTATTTCAGCGCCACCGGCCAGCTGTGGGGCAACCCTGTTTATGATTGGAAATATCACAAGAAGACAGGCTTCTCCTGGTGGATGAAACGGATCAAAGCTCAGCTTACCCTGAGCGATATCATCCGCATCGACCATTTCCGTGGATTGGAAAGTTACTGGGAGATCCCGGCAGATGCCAAGACTGCCGTGGAGGGAAAATGGGTCTCCGGGCCGGGAGACGAGTTTTTCGAAACTGTGCAGGCCACTTTTGGAAAGGATCTTCCCATCATCGCTGAGGATCTGGGAATCATTACCGAGAAAGTCAGAGAGTTGCGTGATCGTTTTGACCTGCCAGGCATGAAGATCCTACAGTTTGCCTTCGAGGATGAGGACAGCGCTTATCTTCCTTATAATCAACCGGCAAACTGCGTCTGCTATACAGGAACCCATGACAACGACACCAGTGTGGGCTGGTATGAAAAAGCATCAGAGAAGGCGAAAGACAAGGTCCGCCGCTATATGAATACAGATGCTTCCTCCGTCCACTGGGACTTCATCCGCACCTGCCTCGGCTCACCGGCAAGAATCGCCATCGTACCGATCCAGGATGTCTTCGGTCAAGGCAGTGACTGCCGCATGAACGTGCCGGGCGTTGCCGACGGCAACTGGGCTTACCGTGCAAGAAAAGACCTCTTCACGGACTGGGTGGCTGAATATCTGGAGAGTTTGACCAGGTTATTTGGGAGGTAATCTCATGAATACACGTACACTACATATCGTATGCTATCTGGGCGGCTTCTTCCTTAAGACTACGCCCACCAGAAAGAAATTGCGCAAGCTGATCGAGACGGATCCCCTGGAATCCTTCCGCCTCTCCCATGATCGTCTGACAGGGCCGGTAAACCGTGTTTTCGATCTTACCGGCAGCACGCTGACCGTAAAGGGGCTGGAGAATATTCCGGAGGAAACCTGCCTCTACGCCAGCAATCACCTTAGTTTCCTTGACATCATCGTTCTGGAGAAAACCCTCCCGGAGGATAAAAGAGCCGGTTTCATTGCTAAGGATTCCCTGAA
>CACZOS010000046.1 GCA_902782815.1 uncultured Lachnospiraceae bacterium
CAACGGAAACTGGACTGCTTTGCCTTCTGCCGCAGATTTGTAGATCGCCAATACCATTTCGAGTGCCTTTTTGCCATCATAAGCAGTTACCAACGGTTGATGATCATTCCGGATCGCGTCGATCACATCTGCATACAACGGTGTATGGCCGAAACCGTAAACCGAAGGAGGATTCTCAGAGAATTGTGCTTTGATCTCATCGGCAACATCCAGTTCATCGGAGAAATTCCATTCTTCAATCTTGTTGACGGATGCACCGCCTGCTTTGACAGTGCCCTTCTCGCCGAAGATATAAAGAGTCTCTTCGAGATTCTTCGGATAAACATTTGTAGTACCCTCGATGATTCCATAAGTACCGTTGGCGAACTTGACGACCGCGATACCGAGATCCTCTGCCTCGATATAATCGTGCTTCATGCGGTCGGTATATGCCATGACTTCGGTCGGCTCTCCGCCCATCAGCCAGATCAACAGATCGATATTATGGATACACTGATTCATCAGACAGCCGCCATCCTGCGCCCAGGTACCACGCCATGGAGCCTGGTCGTAATAACCCTTACCCCGGTTCCAACGGACATGAGCCGCACCATGAGAGAGCCTGCCAAAGCGTCCTGCTTCCAGAGCCCCCCTCATGTACTGTACAGATTTATTGAAGCGGTTCTCATGGTTAGCACAGACAACAACGCCACCCTTCTTTCCAGCTTCAATAATGGCATCCGCATCAGCGATGGAAAGAGCAATGGGCTTCTCAATGATCACGTTGCATCCAGCAGCAATGCAGTCCAAAGCGATGGCGGCGTGCTTTCCGGATTCGGTAGCAATCGCCACCAACTCAGGTTTTTCCTTCTCCAGCAGCTCCTTGTAATCGGTATACTTGTGAACTGCTTCCAGCCCAAACCGATCTGACTTCTCCTGCATAACTTCTGGAACGATATCGCACATAGCGACAAATACCAGATGATTGTTTTTTGCTGCTTCAATGTGATTTGGCGAGATACGGCCACAGCCGATGAGTGCATACTTCATTAGTGTTTAGTCCTTTCCCAATCATTGATAATTCTGCATATTTCTTCAGCGGCATGGCCATCACCAAACGGCTGGTAAGATGGATTGATGGTTTGCTGTTTACTCAGCTTTTCTAAAATGTCTTTGTGATCTGCTTTTGCCAATTGATTTCTGTTATCGACCATAGTTTCCGGCCAAACAACGAAATCCAAAACGAAAACGCACTGAACGCCAGCGTAGAAAGCTTCACACTGTAATCCACCAGAATCTGTTACAATTTTCTTAGCGTTCTTCGTAAGGTGAACAGAATCTGAATAACCTACAGGCTGTGTAAGAATGATGTTTGTAAACCTGTTATTTTCTACAATCCGTTTCGCCCTCTCATGGTTTCTTGGATGAACCGCATATATTGTTGGGGCATCCAGGCTGTTCATCGCCAGAAGGATTTCTGTCAACGGCTCATCACTGTATGTGTTTTCCTGACGGTGACATGTCATATAGTAGTAGATATCCGGCACGCTGACAGGATTCCCATCAAAGTCAATGATGTTTGGATTCTCCCACGGCTGATCAGCAAAATGAAGAAAGCTGTCATACATGATATTGCCAACACAGTAGGATCGATCGCCAAGGCCTTCTTTCCTTAACTTATCCAGAGCATCCTCTGTTGCACAGAAGTCCAGAGTGGCTACATGATCGGTCGTGATGCGGTTGACCTCTTCTGGGCTATCAAGCGTACCGAGACGGTTTCCTGCTTCCACATGGATAACCGGAATATGGAGCTTTACAGCGGCAAGCGCGGCTGCCAATGTCGAGTTGGTATCTCCATAGACCAGCAGTGCCTCTGGTTCTTCTTTAATCAAAATATCCTCGATACCGACTAACATTTTTGCTGTCATCTGGGCATGGCTTCCCCCGGAAACACCAAGGTTGTAATCCGGTTCCGGAATTCCCATCTCCCGGAAGAACACAGCCGACATGTTGTCATCGAAGTGCTGCCCCGTGTGAACGAGAATCTCCTGATGGTATTTCCGAAGAGCTCGCGACCCTGCGGCTGCTTTGATGAACTGTGGCCTTGCGCCAACTACAGTGACAATTTTCATACTTTTTTCTTCCTTCCTAGTCTGTTTAATAACGGCCGCAAAAACTCTTTGAAATACACGTTTTTTACCAGTACCATGAATACAGAATAGACTATTACAGACACGCTAATAGCAATAAGTGCTTTGAAAATTGTATTCCTTATATATAAATTAGCAAAAAAACAAACTACTACGACACCTATACTACCAACAACACATTGAACCAGATTACGTATATCAACGATTCTATCTTTAACTACTTGTTTTGAGTAATATGTCATGATAGAAGCGTTTATCAGTTCAGCCACAAGTGTAGTTATCGCAGCTCCAATTATGCCGATCTTTCTTAATAAGATCAGATTCAATACTATATTTGAGACTGCAGCAATCAATGTTGATGTAAAGCATTTCTTATCCTTTCTATTTGCAATAAGAACACAGTTCATCATAAAAGAGCCGACCATCGCAAAAACAATCGATATGGACAGAACTTTCATGGCTGAATTGCCACTGATATACTGTCTACCACCCGCTAAAAGTATTACAGAGTCGCTTATCATGAATAGCCCAATAGAAACAGGAATTAAGATGATAGTTAAATAATTGAAGATTTTTCTTAACAATGTGTGATACTCTTTATCATCTCGTTCTATTACGCTTGTAACCCTAGGAAGAGCAACTATCACTATAGCATTCAGCATCTGTTTTATCATGCTATAGACTTTTGATGATAAGCTGTAAACGCCTACTATCTCATCATTGAAAAAGAATCCCAACATTACAATATCAGAATTCACAAACACCATCATGGCGATTGTATTTGCAAAGAGCGTAAGTAACGGAACAATGTGCTTTTTAAATTGCATGTTCCGGGTAAGCCTGAGTTTTGCATATCGTCTCGTATAAAAAATATTAGGTATACTTCCCCCAAAACTTGCGAGCACTGCAAGCACACAATATACCCAGACATC